>JANJTY010000426.1 GCA_024710865.1 Lysobacteraceae bacterium
CCGCATCCAGGTCAAGCCGGACGGCTCCGGCGTGGTCACCGAGGGCGTCAAGCTCTCGCCCAACCCATTCGACGACATCGCGCTGGAGGACGCCCTGCGCCTGCGCGAGAAGGGCGTGGCGAGCGAGGTCATCGTCGCCACCATCGCCCCGGCCGACGCCCAGCCGCATCTGCGCAACGGCCTGGCCATGGGCGCCAACCGCGCCATCCACGTGGTCAGCGACCAGGCCATCCAGCCGCTCACCGCGGCGCGCGTGTTCCTCAAACTGGTCGAGAGGGAGCAGCCCGGCCTGGTGATCCTGGGCAAGCAGGCGATCGACGACGACGCCAACCAGACCGGCCAGATGCTGGCCACGCTCTGGGGCCGGCCGCAGGCCACCTTCGCGAGCGCGGTGGTGATCGAGGGCCAGACCGCCCGCGTCACGCGCGAGGTCGATGCCGGCCTTGAAACGCTGGAGATCGACCTGCCCGGCGTGATCACCACCGACCTGCGCCTGAACGAGCCGCGCTTCATCAAGCTGCCCGACATCATGAAGGCCAAGTCCAAGCCGATCGAGACCCTGCAGCTGGCCGACCTCGGCGTGGCGTCCGGCGACCACCTGCGTACCACCCACTACGCGCCGCCGCCCAAGCGCTCGCGCGGGGTGATGGTGAAGGACGTGCCGGAGCTGGTCGCGGCGCTCAAGGCCAAGGGCCTGCTGTAAGCGAGATCCAACTCCCCTCTCCCGTTGGGAGAGGGGCGGGGGGTGAGGGTCCGGAATCGCCGTACCGCCTCGCCTGCACGAACCCTCTCCCCAACCCCTCTCCCGGCGGGAGAGGGGCTTGAAGCAACCAAGAGTCGAGGAATGCCCATGAGCAAGATCCTGATCGTCGCCGAACACCTGGACGGCAAGCTCAACACGTCCGCCACCGCCAAGTGCGTGTCGGCCGCCAAGGCCATCGGCGGCGAGATCCACATCGCCGTGCTCGCGGCCGATCCCGGCGCCATCGCCGCCGAGGCCGCCGGCATCGAGGGCGTTGCGAAAGTCGTCGCCGTGGCCGATGCCGCCAACGCGCACGCCCTGGCGCAGGTGCTGGCGCCGCAGATCGCCAAGCTGGCGGATGGCTACAGCCACGTGCTGGGTCCGTCCACCACCTTCGGCAAGGACCTGATGCCCTGCGTCGCGGCCTTGCTCGGCGTTGCCCAGATCAGCGATCTGATGGCGGTCGATTCCAGCCACACGTTCAAGCGCCCCATCTACGCCGGCAACGCCATCGTCACGGTCGAAGCGCCGGCGGGACAGACGGTGGTCGGCACGGTGCGGGTTGCCTCCTGGCCGGCCGCAGGTGCGGGCGGCAGCGCCACGGTGGAAAGCGTCAGCGTCGATGCCGCGCTTCCCAGCCATACCCGCTTCGTCGAGCTCAAGCAGGGCAAGACCGACCGCCCCGACCTGCAGAGCGCGCCGCGCGTGGTCTCCGGCGGGCGCGGCGTCGGCTCGGCCGAGAACTTCGCGATCATCTTCAGCCTGGCCGACAAGCTGAAGGCCGGCGTCGGCGCCTCGCGCGCCGCGGTCGATGCCGGCTATGTGCCGAACGACATGCAGGTCGGCCAGACCGGCAAGATCATCGCGCCCGAGCTGTACGTCGCGATCGGCATCTCCGGTGCGATCCAGCACCTCACCGGCATCAAGGACGCTGGCACCATCGTCGCGATCAACAAGGACGCCGAGGCGCCGATCTTCGAGATCGCCGACATCGGCCTGGTCGGCGACCTGTTCAAGATCGTGCCGGAGCTGGAAGCGGCGCTTTGATCCTGCGAGCTTGAAAGCGGGGGCGGCGGGCTTATCGCCCGGCCGCGCCCGCGCCAGCATCCGTCGCCGGCGGCAGACGTTCGCGCAGCTCCGGTGCCAGTCGCGCGGCGTAGCGCGCGGTGAGATGCAGGCGATCGCGGTAGACCAGCCAGCCCGCGTCCAGCGCCGGGCAGCGGTCCTCGCTGCAGAGGAACTCCTTGGGGTCGAGCAGGTTGGCGTGCGCGACGCGCTCTGCCGCCTGGCGTTCGAGGTCGAGCAACCGCTCGGCGGCGGGCGTCAGCGGAATGCTGCAGGCGTCCGCGTCCGCAGGCTGGCGCGACACGCAGGCGGCTGGGTCGAAATCGGCGGTAGCCGTGCTGCGCAGCAGGACCGCCTGACGCCCGTCGCTCCCCAGGCGCTCAAGGCTCGCGATCCAGCCGCGCACCCAGGCCTCGCGCGCCTGTTCCGCGTTGAGCGCATCGCCGCTCTCGCGATCAATGATGATACCGGGATAGTTGCTCGAGGCCAGCACGACGACTCGGCCGCGGAGTCCTGCGATGCGCTCAAACGCGAACTCTCGCCAGGCATCGCACTCGTGATAGGCGCGCCCAAGATGCGGAATCCGGACCGTCACGTCGGCCGCCGCGCAGCCCGATTTGGTGAGCGCGAGGATGCGCCACTCGCCGCCTTCAGCAATCGCCTCCAGCGTCGGGTGCCATTGCGCCGCCTTGGAATCGCCGAACAGCACCAGGAGCCCCGGCGCGGTTGCAGCACCGCGGAAACAGTCGCTTCTGGGCTCGCTCACCGTGATACCGGCATGACAGCCATCAGCATAGATCGATGGCAGGTCGGCGCGGGCCTCGGCGATCTGGACCTCGAGCGGTGGCGCGCGGTCGGTGCCGGATGCTGTCGCGGGCGGAGGCGCGGTGGTGCCGGAGCTCAGCGCGCCGCCGAGCCAGGCCGCGGCCAGCAGCCCCGAGGCCGAAGCCGCGACCGCGATGCCAAAGCCCGCTGCGGGGGTCTGCGGTGGACGTTTGCCGCGATGGATGGGTTTCTCTACCCAGCGGTAGGCGAGGACGGCTGGAAGTGCGGATGCCAGCGTCCAGGCCAGCTTCTGCGGCCACTCGAGGGGGCCCAGGGCCGCCGCAGCGAAGACAAGCACCGGCCAGTGCCAAAGATAGAGCGAATAGGACACCCGACCGACCGCGCGAAACGGCGGAAGACACAGCCAGCGCGCCGGGTTGCCCGCGGCCAGGGCCTCGCCTCGCGACGTCCCGGAAGCGATCAAGGCGGCGGTGCCGGCGACTGGCAGCAGGGTGGAGAAGCCGGGGAAGGCCAGCGGGTCGATCCAGGTGAGTCCCAGCACCACCAATCCCAGGCCCGCCCATCCAAGCGCCGCCAGGGCTGCCCCAGGCAGGCGCAGCAGCTGCGGCTGCAGGGCGAACACGGCCGCGCCTGCGGCGAACTCCCAGGCCCGCGTCCAGGGCGCGAAGAAGGACCAGGGCTGCGCCACTTCGGTCAGCCACAGGGCGGCGATGAACGAACACAGCCCGGTCAGGGCGAGCGTCCAGCCCAGGCGCACCCTCAGGACACGGTCGATCGCATCGCGCCTGCGCACGCTCCAGACCAGGGTGAGCATCAGCAGCAGTGGCCAGGCCAGGTAGAACTGTTCCTCGACCGCGAGCGACCAGTAATGCAGCACTGGGCTGGCCTCGCGGTCGCCGCCGAGGTAGTCGGCCGACTGCAGCGCGAAGCGCAGGTTGGGCACGTAGACGGCCGCCGCCGCCACGTCGCCCGCAATCAGGGGCCGGTCGATCGGCGCCGAAAACCAGGCCGCTCCGACCACGACGAACAACAGGACCAGGATCGAGGCCGGCAGCAGTCGCCGTGCGCGGCGCGCGAAGAAGTGCGCGAAGTCGACCCGCCCACGGGCCCTGATCTCGGTCACCAGCAGGCCGGTGATCAGGAAACCCGAGATCACGAAGAACATGTCGACGCCGACGAAGCCGCCGCCCAGCCCCGGCAGGCTGGCGTGGTAGGCCAGCACCGCACCGACCGCGAGCGCGCGCAGCCCCTCGATGTCCGGACGGAAGCCGGAACCGTTCATGTTCGATCCTTGCATCGCGGCATTGTCGCCCAGGTCGGCTCAACTGCCCACGGCTGGCGACGGCATTGCGCGTGCCTGGCGCGCCGGGCGGCGCGCCAGGCACGGTCACTCGATGACCGGCACGCCGGTCTTCCCGCGCAACTCGTCCAGCGTCACGCCCGGCGCCAGCTCGACCAGTTTCAGGCCTTGGGGCGTCACGTCCAGCACGCCAAGCTCGGTGATGATGCGGTCGACCACGCCCACGCCGGTCAGCGGCAGGGTGCATTCGGGCAGGATCTTGTGCTCGCCGTTCTTGGCGGTGTGCTCCATCAGCACCACCACGCGCTGCACGCCGGCGACCAGGTCCATGGCGCCGCCCATGCCCTTGACCATCTTGCCCGGCACCATCCAGTTGGCGAGGTCGCCGCGGTGGGTGACCTGCATCGCGCCGAGGATGGCGAGGTCGATGTGGCCGCCGCGGATCATGGCGAAGCTGTCGTGGCTGCCGAAGTAGCTGGCGCCCGGCACGGCGGTGACGGTCTGCTTGCCGGCGTTGATCAGGTCGGCATCGACCTCGCTTTCGGTCGGGAAGGGGCCGATGCCGAGCAGGCCGTTCTCCGACTGCAGCCACACATCCATCCCGTCCGGAATGAAGTTGGCCACCAGGGTCGGCAGGCCGATGCCGAGATTGACGTAGGCGCCGTCGGAGAGTTCCTGCGCGGCGCGCTGCGCCATTTGGTCGCGGTTCCAGGGCATGGTCGTGTTCCGTGGTTTGCTGTGTTGGGGGCGCCGGGCCTCATCCTTCGTCCCGTTCGCCCTGGGCAGCGGCGACCGAGTCTAGCGAAGGCGTAGCGGTGAAACCGCCGACCGAGACCGCAGGTCGAGGCGCCGCGTCTGGAAGGGTCTGGGGCGAGCTACGCTGCCCGCACCGTGCGCTGCTCGATGCGCTTCTCGGGCGTCGGGTTGACCACGATGCGGTCGACGTAGATGCCGGGCAGGTGCACGTGATCGGGATCGAGGCTGCCGGTCTCGACCAGTTCCTCCACCTCGGCCACGCACACCTTGCCGGCCATGGCACAGGCCGGGTTGAAGTTGCGCGCGGTCTTGCGGAAGACGAGGTTGCCGGAGCGGTCGGCCTTCCAGGCCTTCACCAGCGACACGTCGGCGCGCAGCGCGGTTTCCAGCACGTAGTGCTTGCCGTCGATCTCGCGCGTCTCCTTGCCTTCGGCCACCACGGTGCCGTAGCCGGTGGCGGTGAAGAAGGCCGGGATGCCGGCGCCACCGGCGCGCAGGCGCTCGGCCAGGGTGCCCTGCGGGTTGAACTCGAGCTCGAGTTCACCGGCCAGGAACTGGCGCTCGAACTCCTTGTTCTCGCCCACGTAGGAGGAAATCATCTTGCGGATCTGGCGCGTCGTGAGCAGCTGGCCGAGCCCGAAGCCGTCCACGCCGGCGTTGTTCGAGATCGCGGTCAGGCCTTTCACGCCGGAGTCGCGCAGGGCCGCGATCAGGGCCTCGGGAATACCGCAGAGGCCGAAGCCGCCGACCGCGAGGGTCTGGTTGTCGGCGACGAGGTCGGCCAGGGCGCTGGCCGCGTCGGGATACACCTTGTTCTTCGCCACGTGGATCGCTCCCAGGGTTCAGGCCGCGGATTCTACCTGCTGCAGCGCAACAGGCGCCTGTACCTTCGGACAGGCGCACCGCCCCTTCGCCGGACTCGCGCGCCGGTGCACACTGGTGCGCATGGGGCAGGGCACCGACATCGAGATCCACATCCAGCGTATCGAGCAGCTGTTCGATTCGCTCGATCCCTCGCCCTTCCGCGAGAAGTCGCTCGACCGCGACTTCGAGGCCTACCTGCTCGACTGTGCCGGCGAGCATGCCGGCACCGAGTCCCTGCGCCTGGTGCTGCACGCGCCCGAGAGCCTGCGCCCGCACGCCCCCGACATCGAATCGGCCATCCACGCGCATTTCGCCTTCCTGCTCGACCTGTCCGAGCGCCGCGCGCGCGGCCGACGCCGGCGCTACCGCGGCGTGGTGCTGATGGGCTTCGTGGTGCTTGCCGCCAGCCTGCTGCTGCGGCGCCTGATCGAGGGCTGGCAGGGCAGCGGTGGCGAGATCCTGACCGAGGGCCTGCTGGTGCTGGGCTGGGTGGCGCTGTGGCGGCCGATCGAGGCCCTGCTGTTCGACCGCCACGAGGCGCGCGAGGAACGCACGCAGCTGCAGCGGCTCGCCGGCGTTCCAGTCGAGTGGCGCTACCGGCCGGGCTGAGTCCTGCGCGGGACGCTGCGCAGACCTGGGCAAGCGCGCGCAGACCGGGGTGAGGCCCGGTCCGGGCGGAGTTCAGGCCGACGCGGATGCGTCGGGCGAGGCGCTGGCCGCTGCTGAAGACGTGCCGTCCGCAACGGCCCCACCGGGGCGGCAGGCCGCTGCTGCATCCGGATCGGATCGAGCCCGCGTAAGGGGTAGTACCGGAACCGTTCCGGAAGGAGGACTGACCATGACCCCACGCAGCCACGTCCGGGCCCTCGCGGCGCTGCCGCTGCTCGCATCGGCGTTCGGTGCATCTGCCGCCGACCACCTCGACTCGCCCCTGGTGCGCGGCGATCCCGCGGCCGACATCAACGACGTCTACACCTTCGTCAACCCGAACGACGCGGATGAGTTGGTGGTGGTCGCGACCGTTTCGCCCATCGCCAACCGCAACACGCGCTTCTCCGATGCCGTCGAGTACCGCTTCCACTTCGACAACGGCGCCTCCGGCGGCAGCCACGTGATCACCTGCGTGTTCGCGGACGAGAGCACGACCGTCACGTGCGACGGTGCGGGCCTCAGCGCATCGGGCGGCATCGAGCGCGTGCTCGAAGGCGACGGCCTGCGCGTGTTCGCCGGCCTGCGCGACGACCCGTTCTTCTTCGACCTGGCGGCCTTCAACCAGACGCGCGACACGCTGACGCCGGCCTTCACCGATCCCGGATCGGACTTCTTCGCCGGTCTGGACAGCCTGGCCATCGTGCTCGGCATCCAGCACGCCGCGCTCACCGGCGCGGGCCAGAGCCCGGTGCTCAAGGTCTACGCCTCCACCCGGCGCTTTGGCGACGTCGGCATCTCGCCGGGCTTCACCGGCGCGCACTACGACCCGCAGAACCCGGGTCACGGCGTGCTGCTGGAGGTGCTGGCGCCGAGCGAGCCGGGCGGTCCGGACCTGCTCGGCCTGTACTGGTCCACCTTCGACGCCGAGTCCCGTCCGGTGAACGTGATCGGCGTGGGTCCCATCGATGGTTTCTCCGCGAGCATCGAAGCCACCGCCGTGCTCGGCGGCGTCAACCCGGGCGACGGCAGCCAGACCAACGCCGAGTTGATGCCGTTCGGCACGATCACGCTGAGTTTCGAGGACTGCAGCACGGGAAGCATGGGCGTGCAGCCGACCCTGGCCGGCTTCAACCCGGTCGAGGTCGACCTGCGCCGGCTGACCGCCATCAAGGACCTGCCCTGTTCGGCCTTCAGCGCGGGACAGATCGACCGCATGGGGCGTCCGGCGATCAACACCGCGCTGATCGACCTGCTGGCCGACACCGGCAAGAAGGACGCCTACAACCGCGCCGAGGATCCGGCCGCCTGGGCCGGCCTGTTCCAGGCGGAGATGGCGGGCACCCTGGCCGCGCTCGACACGCTCGATGGCAACTCCGGCAACGCGGTCCTTCCGCCTGAGCCGCTGGCAGGCGTCCTGGTCGACGACCGCCTGCTGGTCGATACCTCGATCGCCACCTGCGACGCCTACCTGGCGGTCGAACTGGGTGTCGCCGGTCAGTGCGGC
>JANJTY010000508.1 GCA_024710865.1 Lysobacteraceae bacterium
CGGCGTCTGGGACACGAAAAACTCCCGCTGGTAACCCCCCAGCCGCAGCACCTCCCGCTTCATCGCCATGAACATGCGCTTGCGCTCGGGGTCCAGCGGCCCATCGGCCTCGTCCGAGAACAGCGCACCGTAGCGTCGCCCGGTATGCTGGGCGAGGTACAGCGCCACCGCCCGGATCAGGCATTCGTTGATCCACACCCGTTCGCCGCCGCTCATCAGGCCGACGCTCTTGCTCTCGCCCGACTCGCCGTCATGCACCAGGATGTCGAAGCCCTCCTTCTGCTCGCCTTTTCCCGTCTCCACCAGCGTCTGGATCGACACCGTGAAGCGGGGACCGTAGCAAGCAAGCAGGAGGTCATTGGCGAGTGCCGACAAGGCCGGACCGGCATCATCGATGGCTAGCGCGATCAGCCCATCGTTGCTCATGCACTTGGCGAACAGGTTCCAGTTGCCCAACTCGGTTTCGACCTGAGCGATGCGGCTGGCCACCCGTGCATGGCGGCCGGCCAGGGCCGTTGCCTGCTGCATCAGAACACCCAGGGTTTCGGCATCCCGCACTGCGTTCAGATGGGCCTGCTCGGCGGCAGTGACCGACTGTGCCGCCTGTTCCATCCTCGTCTGCGCAACGATCAGGCGTTGCTCGTCATAAGGTGCAGGCAAGGCTGCCAGCGCCTGCTTGAGCCGGTCCAGCGTAGCGCGATAGTGTTTGGCCTGCTGTTCGTGCTGGTAGGCGATCGCCTGCCGTGCCGCGCCGATCTGCTGGCGCTCGGCTGCCTCCTCCGGCGTCTCCACCGGCCGATCAGCCGCGGCATCGGGGCCCGGCGCCGTCCCCAGTTCCGTCAACTCCTGGTCGATCTCAGCCAGCGTAGTCCAGGCCCGCGCCATTTCGCCGGCCTGGGCAGCCAGCAGCGCACACCGCGAGGCACGCGCCCGGGCACGCTCGGCCCGGTGCTCGGCTCGAGCCAATGCCTGCGGCGCAGCGGCGAGGGCCTGATGCTGTTCGCGCAAGGCGTCCAGTTCTTTCTGTACCGTCGACTTCTCGCGCCCCAGGCGCTGGATCGTCCCCTCGGCGCTGGGCATCAGGGCCTGGGCTTCCCGCGCATCGCCTAGGAGCTTGCATTGCCCCTGCAGATCGGTACCCGCACACGGCACCTCGCCGGTCAGCCCGAAGCGCCGCGCCAACTCCTCGGCCTTGAGCACCGCCTGCCCGGCCTCGCGCTCGATCCCGGACAGTTTCTGCTGGGCCATCCGCTCCGTAGCCTGGCACTGGGTCAGGTGTTGAACGTGCTCCCGCCACGTTCCGACCTCGGCTGATCGTAGCGACAAGACGCGCTCTGCCAGTGGCAGACGGCGCTCTCCATGCCGCACGGCTTGCGCACCCGCCAGCAAGGTGAGGCACTGCCGGCGCTGGTTCTGCAAGACCTGCCGGCGGTTGCGCTCCTGACCGAGACGCTGGGCGATACGCTGGTCCAGCCGTTCCAGCCGCTGTTGCTCGCCCCGATCCTGTGCCTGCAAGGCTTCGATGACCTCTTTGCCG
The DNA here is from genome assembly GCA_024710865.1 of Lysobacteraceae bacterium. Lineage (GTDB taxonomy): Bacteria > Pseudomonadota > Gammaproteobacteria > Xanthomonadales > Xanthomonadaceae > JANJTY01. Next base: position 1,538 of record JANJTY010000508.1, read on the forward strand.
GTCTGGATCACGGCTTGGCATTCGCCCTGAAGTTGTCGCCGGCGCGCTTCCACGCCTTGCGCCTGCTCTCGCTCGGCGAGCAACTGAGCATGCCGGGTTCGCGCCGACTCCTGCTCGGCCTGGGCCGCCTGTCGGGTCGACAGACTTTGCGCGACGCGAGCCTGGGCGCCATCGAGCCGCCGCTGTTCGCCCTCGATCCGCCGCGCCTCCTCGTCCAGCGAGGCCTGTTCCTGCCGGATCGCCGCGAGGCCCGTCTTGAGGAGACGCGCCGTCTCGGCCGCTTTCTGGCCGAGCGCCCGGATCTCGTCCTGCCCGAGCAGATCGGCCAGCAGGGTCTTGATCTCGGCATTGCGGTAGGCGCTCAGCTGCCGCTTGCCCTGCGCCGAAAACACCGAGGTGAAGAAGGTGTCGGCGCTGCCGCAGATGGCGTCGACGCAGCGGGTATAGGTGTCCACCTTGCCGTCGGACACGGTGCCGTCGTCCAGTGCCACCGGTTTCCAGGCGCCATCGTCGGCGAGCACGAACAGGAAGGCTTCGGTCTTGCGCCGGCCGTTGAGGCGGACCACGACCTGCGAGCGGTAACTACGGCCGTCGTGCGCCCAGATCAGGTCTTTCTCGTTCTCGGGCAGACAGACGTGGTCGTAATAGGAGAACCCGCCCGGACCCGCTGCCCCGGCCCGTGAGGGCATCGTGAGATACGGGTGCATGTTGTCCATCACGGTGGTCTTGCCACGCCCGTTGGCGCCGACGATGGCGACCAGTTCGGCGCCATCGGCCATTCGCTCGAAATCCAAGGTCAGGACATCGCGTCCCAGGCCATCGCGGATGCCGCGAAAGCCTTTGAGGGTGAGTGAAAGCGGTTGCATGGTGGGGTTCTCCTGCGGGATGACCCATTCAGTCTCCCGCATGAAAAAGGGTCTGCAAGCCCGTCCCCAAGGGGACGGATCCGGCAAGGTCAGGACGACAGCGCAGGCGCCAAATCAGGCTGCGGCGAAGACCGGGTGACAGGGGTTTCGACGCCTGCCGCGCACGCCGGACCGGCCTGCCTCCGCAGCACCCCCTCGACAATGGCTTCCGGTGCCTGGCTGGAGAGCGCCTGCAGGCACGCGAGCAACGGATCGGCCCGCGCCTCGGTCACCTGCGCCCAGACCCGAACCTTGTCCGCCAGATTCGCCAGCTGCGAAATCCCGGCCGCCCGCGTGCGCACCACGGGGACGATCCGCCCTTCCAGCTTGGTCTCCGTCGCCCCGGCCAGCAGGCGCTCGATCGCCGCGCGGTCGACTTCGTGGCGATCTTCATCGGCGACGGTCCAGCGCACGCGCACGAACGCGCCGGCAACGTCCTGCTGCGCGACGGTGGCACGCAGGACCTCGAGGTCGGGCTTGCCGTCGAATACGATATCGATGGTTCGGCGCGCGGGCGTGGGCTCCAGCCGGTAGCGTGCCTGATCAGCATCGACCTCCCACAGCAGGAACCCCTTCTCGCCCTCCTCGCCGTAGTGGAAGCGGCTGATGGAACCGGCATAGGCGATACATTGCCCGCCTGCCGCGCCTTCTGCGGCCCAGGACTGATGGCGGTGGATGTGCCCGAGCATGAAGGCCTGCGCCTCGGCGGCGAACAGCGCCCCGGTGGTGAACTCGTG
>JANJTY010000535.1 GCA_024710865.1 Lysobacteraceae bacterium
CGGATCGCACCGCCGAAGGCCAGGCTGTCCTGCTCCACCACGCACTCGCGGAACGCGACCCGCGTGACGCTGAGACTGCCGCTGAGCGGCCCGTCGCCGTCCACGCAAGCGCCCTCGTCGTTGCCCGCACGGCCGCGACGCAGGATCAGATCGCTCAGCACCAGCTGGGTGTTGCTGACGGCGGCCTTGAACAGACGGTGCTGATCGCCGCCGTCGATGCGCGGCTCCTTGTCGCCGCCCTGGACCTCGACGCTGGCGGCGGTGAAGGCGGGCAGGGGACTGGCCAGGGTGATCACGCCCTCGATCGGGAACGGATCGGGAAAGGTGATGGTGCCGCCGCCGTCGAGGTTCACGGTCTCGATCGCCGCGCGCAGGCTGCCTGGGCCTGCGTCGGCCGTGCTGGTGACCTCCACGGCGAGGGCTGGCGCAGCTGTGAGCGCGGTGAGCAGCGAGATGTGGCGGGCGAGGGCGAGTGGCATGCGGCAGCTCCGGAAGGAATGAAGGGGAAACGGAACCGGGGCGGCGGGTGCGACAGGGGGCGCGGGCTTGCGCCGCCAGCGCGCTGCGGCGCAGACTCTGTCGCCTTTTCGCAACATGCCGATCAACCATGGCCGACGCCCTGATCCTCGTCGTCGATGACGAACCCGACATCCGCGCGCTCCTCAAGGACGTGCTGGAGGACGAGGGTTATCGGGTCGCGCTGGCCGCGAACGCCGGTGAAGCGCGCGAGCGGCTGGTGGCGACGCCGCCGGATGCGGTGCTGCTGGACATCTGGATGCCGGGCGAGGATGGCCTCGCGCTGCTGCGCGCCTGGCAGGCGAACGGGCTGCCCTGTCCGGTGGTGATGATGTCCGGCCACGGCACGATCGAAACCGCGGTCGAGGCGACCCGCCTCGGCGCCTACGATTTCATCGAGAAGCCCATCACCCTGGCCAAGCTGCTCATCACACTCGAGCGCGCGCTCGAAGCGGCGCGCCTGAAGCGCGACAACGCCGCCCTGCGCCGCCAGGTTCAGCACGCCGGTCCACCCCTCGGCGAAAGCGAGGCCATGCGCCAACTGCGCGCCCGGCTCGAGCGCCTGGCCGGGCACGATGCCCCGGTCCTGCTCCGCGGTGAGGCCGGCAGCGGCAAGGAGAGCCTGGCGCGCTGGCTGCACGGCCTTGGCCAGCGCCGGAATGGACCCTTCCTCGCCGTCGGGCCGGGCAGCATCGCGCCCGAGCAGGCCGCCGCCAGCCTGTTCGGCGCCGAGCACGAGGGCCAGGTGCAGGCCGGCCTGCTGGAGCAGGCCCAGGGCGGCACCCTGTTTCTCGATGAAGTGGCGGAGCTGGCGCCCGAACTGCAATTGCGCCTGTCCAGCGCGCTGGAGCGACGCAGCCTGCTGCGCATCGGCGGCACGCGCGCCGTCGAACTGGACGTGCGCCTGCTCGCGGCGACGGCGCAGGACCTCGAGGCCCTGGTGCGGGCCGGGCAGTTTCGCGAGGAGCTCTACTACCAGCTCAACGTGGTGCCGCTGGATGTCCCGCCGCTGCGGAGCCGGGCGGAGGACATCGGCGTGCTGCTGACGCAGTTCGTGGACGAGTTCGCGCGCCGCGACGGGCTGGAGCCGCGCGGCCTCAGCGAGGCCGCGCTGGCGCGCCTGCGCCGGCACGACTGGCCGGGCAACGTGCGCGAGCTGCGCAACCTGGTGCAGCGCCTCCTGGTGCTGGGCGGAAGCGGCACGATCGAGCTCGCGGAGGTCGACGCCGCGCTCGGCGGTCGACTGCAGGCCGAACCCAGCGGCGAGGCCTTCGCGATCGACTACACCCTGCCCCTGCGCGAGGCGCGCGACCGCTTCGAGCGCGCCTACCTGATGCGCCAGCTGGAGCAGGCTGGCGGCAGCGTGGGCAAGCTCGCCAAGCTGGCCGGGATGGAGCGCACCCACCTCTACCGCAAGCTGCGCGACCTCGGCATCGAGCTGCGCGCCTGAGGCTCCGGCCCGGCGTGTCGCAGCGCAGCAGAAAAGGCGCACAATAGCGCCCCTCCCAGGGGGCGGGATCGCACATGAAGATCCTCATCCTCGGGGCAGGCCAGGTCGGTTCGTCCGTCGCCACGGCCCTTGCCTCCGAGAACAACGACATCACCATCGTCGACGCCGACCCGGTGCGCCTGCGCGACCTGTCCGAGCGGCTCGACATCCGCACCGTGCAGGGCTATGCCTCGCTGCCCTCGGTGCTCGGTCATGCCGGCGCGGAGGATGCCGACCTGCTGATCGCGGTCACGTCCAGCGACGAGGTCAACCTGGTCGCCTGCCAGGTCGCGGACGCGGTCTACCGCACCCCGACCAAGATCGCGCGCCTGCGCGAGGCGGAGTACCTCAAGCATCCGGAGTTGCTCGCGCGCGGTCGCGCCGGGGTCGACGTGGCGATCAGCCCCGAGCATCTCGTGGTCAGCCACATCCGGCGCCTGATCGAGTATCCGGGCGCGCTGCAGGTGCTCGATTTCGCCGACGGCCGGGCCCAGCTGGTGGCGGTGCGCGCCCTGCCTGGCGGCGCCCTGGTCGGGCACCAGATCTCCGAGCTGCGCCAGCACCTGCCGGCCGGCGTGGATGCGCGCGTCGCCGCGATCTTCCGCCGCGGCCGGCCGATCAAGCCCGAGGGCAGCACCACCATCGAGATCGACGACGAGGTCCTGTTCCTCGCCGACCGGCGCAACATCCGCACCGTGATGAGCGAACTGCGCCGGGTCGACAAGGCCCTGCGCCGCGTCTTCATCGCCGGCGGTGGCAACATCGGGCGCAACCTCGCCAAGGCGCTGGAGAACCAGTACAGCGTCAAGGTGCTGGAGCGTTCGCGCGACCGCGCCAAGCAGATCGCCGAAGGCCTGCTCAATTCCATCGTGCTGGCCGGCGACTGCGCCGACGAAGACCTGCTGCGCGAGGAGAACATCGACCAGACCGACATCTACTGCGCGGTCACCAACGACGACGAGGCCAACATCCTCTCGGCCATGCTGGCCAAGCGCCTGGGCTGCCCGCGCGTGCTGGCGCTGATCAACCGGCCGGCGTACGCCGAATTGGTCGAGGGCGGCAGCATCGACATCGCGGTCAGCCCGCAGCAGGTCACCCTGGGCGCGCTGCTGACCTACATCCGCCAGGGCACGATGGTGCGCGTGCACAGCCTGCGCCGCGGCGCGGCCGAGGCGATCGAGGCGGTCGCCGTGGGCGACCGCCGCACCTCGCGCGTGATCGGACGCGGGCTGGACGAGCTGGCCTTGCCCAGCGCCGCCACCATCGGCGGCGTGGTGCGCGGCGACAAACTGCTGATCGCGCACCACGACGTGGTCATCGAGCCCAACGACCACGTGATCGTGTTCCTGATGGACAAACGCCAGCTGCCGCAGGTCGAGGCCCTGTTCCGCGCGGATGCCACCTGGTGATCACGCGGCGTTTCCTCGCCATCCAGCGCGTGCTCGGCGTCCTGGTCGGCTTCTCCTCGATCATCGCCCTGCCGCCGCTGTTCCTGGCCTGGGCCCTGGGCGAGGACACCGCCCAGGCCTTCCTGCTGTCCTTCCTCATCTCTGCCACCGCCGGCACCCTGATGTGGCTGCCGGCGCGGCGCATCGTCTACGACATGCGCCTGCGCGACGGCTTCCTGATCGTGACCGGCGTCTGGGTGGTGTCCAGCCTGGTGGCGGCGCTGCCCTTCATGCTGGCGCCCCCGAA
>JANJTY010000537.1 GCA_024710865.1 Lysobacteraceae bacterium
GACCACCGCTTCCTTGTTGGCCAGCAGCAGACGCTTGCCGGCGCGTGCCGCGGCCAGGGTCGACTCCAGCCCGGCGGCGCCGACGATGGCCGCGACCACGGTGTCGCAGAGCGGCGAGGCCGCGGCCTCGGCCAGGGCCGCGGCGCCACCTTCGGCCCGCGTCGGCAGGCCGCGTTCGGACAGGCCGCTGGCCAGCTCGGCCAGGCGCGACGCGTCGGCGATGATCGCCAGCTCGGGGCGGAAACGGACGCAGAGTTCGAGCAGGTCCTCGACCCGACCGTTCGCGCTCAGCACGGTGGCGCGGAAGCGCTCCGGATGGCGTGCGATCACGTCCAGCGTCGAGGCACCGATCGAGCCGGTCGCGCCGAGCACTGCGACGCGCCTCACAGGCCCAACCCTGCCAGGCCGCAATAGAACACGGGCAGCGCCGCGAGCAGGCTGTCGACCCGGTCCAGCACGCCGCCGTGGCCCGGGAACAGATAGCCCGAGTCCTTGGCGCCGGAATGGCGCTTGATCAGGCTCTCGAACAGATCGCCCAGCACCGAGGCGAGGAACACCGCCGGGGCCAGCGCCAGCAGGCGGACCAGCGCGTCGGGTGCCAGCCCGAACAGCCAGCCGCCGGCGGAAGCGATCAGCAGGCAGCCGACCAGCCCGCCCCAGAACCCGGCCCAGGTCTTGCCGGGGCTGATGCTGGGCGCGAGGCGCGGACCGCCGATGCGGCTGCCGGCGAAGTAGGCGAAGGTGTCCGCCGCCCAGACCAGCATCACCCCGAAGAGCGCCCAGTACGGACCGAGCGGCTCGCGCGCATGCAACAGGACCAGCGCGGCCCAGGCCGGCGGAAACATCAGCAGCGCGGCGCCGAGCTTCAGCGCCCGGTTCGCGGTCGTGTGTGCGGCGGCGAAGCGGCGCCGCCACAGCCAGAGCAGCGCGAGCGGCCACCAGGCCACGCCGATCCAGGCGGCCTGCGCCATCCGTTCCGGTCCTTCGCGCCAGAGCCAGGCCAGCAGCAGGATGAAGGCCAGCAGGTACAGTGCGCGCGCGGGCCGGCCCGGCATGCCCACCAGGCGCGCCCACTCCCACACGCCCAGCAGCAGCAGGACGCCGACCACGAGCGCAAAGACCCAGCTCGGCGGCCACAGCACGATGCCGATCGCGAGCGGCGCGAGCACCAGCGCCGTTAGGATGCGCTGCTTCATGCGCGCCCCGATGCTTCGATCTGTTCCGCGGTCTGACCGAAGCGGCGCTGGCGGCCGGCGAAGTCGGACAGGGCCGCATCCAGCGCCTCGACGCTGAGGTCCGGCCACAACAGGTCGGTGAAATACAGCTCGGTGTAGGCGAGTTGCCAGAGCAGGAAATTGCTGATCCGCCGTTCCCCTCCGGTGCGGATGAAGAGGTCGGGCTCGGGCTGGCCGGCCAGGCTCAGCTCGCTCGCGAACAGCGACTCGTCGATCGCGTCCGGGTCGAGCCCGCCCTGCATGGCGCGTCGCGCCAGGCGCGCTGCCGCCTGTGCGATGTCCCAGCGCCCGCCGTAGTTGGCCGCCACGTTGAGCGCGAGGCGCCCGTTGCCGGCGGTGGCACGCTCGGCCTGGTCCATGCGTGCGCGCAGCTCGGGCGCGAAGGCTTCGCGCCCACCGATGAAGCGCACCCGCACGCCGCGGCGCTGCAGTTCAGCAATTTCGCGATCGAGCGCGCGCAGGAAGAGCTGCATCAGCGCGCTCACTTCCTCCTGCGGTCGGCGCCAGTTCTCGCTGGAGAAGGCGAACAGGGTCAGGGCGCCGATGCCGCGCGCCAGGCAGTAGTCGATGCAGAGGTTGACCGCGCGCGCGCCGACGCGGTGGCCGAGGGTGCGCGGCCGGTGGCGCAGGCGCGCCCAGCGGCCGTTGCCGTCCATGATGATGGCCAGATGGCGCGGCAGGGCCGCGGGCGGCGTCGCCTCGGTGGGCATGGGCTGCGGCTGCGTCCGGCTCAGACCGACATCAGCTCGTCTTCCTTCGCCTTCACCACGCCGTCCACGTCCTTGACGAAGCGGTCGGTGAGCTTCTGGATGTCGTCCTCGGCGCGGCGCTCCTCGTCCTCGGAGATCTGCTTGTCCTTCTGCAGCTCCTTGATCTGGTGGATGGCGTCGCGGCGGATGTTGCGGATCGCGACCTTCGCGTTCTCGCCCTCGTGGTGCACGTGCTTGGACAGCTCGCGCCGGCGCTCCTCGGTGAGCGGCGGCAGGTTGATGCGGATCGTCGTGCCGGCGGTGTTCGGGGTCAGACCGAGGTCGGATCCGAGGATCGCCTTCTCCACCGCCGCCACCAGGTTCTTCTCCCACGGCGTGATGGTGATCGAGCGCGCGTCGGACACGGACACCTGGGCGACCTGCGACAGCGGCACGTCCGAGCCGTAGTAGTTGACCTTGATGTGTTCGACGATGGCGGTCGAGGCGCGCCCGGTGCGCAGGCGGGTGAGATCGTGGCGCAGGGCCTCGACGCTCTTCGCCATGCGGGTTTCGGCGTCTTTCTTGATGCTGGCGGGCATGGTCGGTCTCCGGAATGCGGACGGAAAAGCCGCGGAAGTATAGCGGCAGGCGCGCGCCCGGTCCGGCGCCGCCGCTTCCGGGCGGGCGCGGCCGGGGCCTGTCGCGCTGGGCTCGGCTAGGCCGTGGTGCGGTTGTCCACGAGGGTGCCGATGTTGTCGCCGCGCACGATGCGCATGAGGTCGCCCGGACGGGTGATGTCGTAGATCCGCATCGGCAGGCCGTAATCGCGGCAGAGCGCGATGGCGGCGGTGTCCATGACCTTGAGGTCGCGCTGGATCACCTCTTCGTAGCTGACGTGCTCGAAGCGGCGCGCCGATTTGTTCTTCTTGGGGTCGGCGTCGTAGACGCCGTCGACCTTGGTGGCCTTCAGCAGCAGCTCGGCACCGACCTCGACCGCGCGCAGGGCGGCGGCCGAATCGGTGGTGAAGAAGGGGTTGCCGGTGCCGGCGGCGAAGATCACGATGCGGCCCTTCTCGAGGTGGCGGATGGCGCGGCGGCGGATGTAATCCTCGCAGACCTCGTTGATCTTCAGCGCGCTCATCACCCGCACGAAGCCGCCCAGCTTCTCCAGCGCGTCCTGCATGGCCAGCGCGTTCATCACCGTGGCGAGCATGCCCATGTGGTCGCCGGTGACGCGGTCCATGCCGGCCGCGGCCAGCCCGGCGCCGCGGAAGATGTTGCCTCCGCCGATCACGACGCCCACCTGCACCCCGGCGCGCGAAAGCTCCAGGATTTCCTTCGCCAGGCGCTGCAGGACCTCCGGATCGATGCCGTAGTCCTCACCGCCCATCAGGGCCTCGCCGCTGAGCTTGAGCAGGATGCGGTGGTACTTCGGCGGGCGGGCTGGGGGCGTCATGGGGTCCTGGATGGCCGGGCAAAACCGCGGCATTGTAGCTGAGAAGCCGGGATTCGGGATTCGTGATTGGTGATTGGTGATTGGTGATTCGCAAAGGCAGGCGATCGATGGCGCGGCCTTCGGGCATGCTCCCGACCGCGGCTTGCGCCTCGCCAGTCGACGGGTGAAGGCTCTCCGTGCTGGCCGGGATGTCGCTAGGCGACGCTTCGGCTGTTGCGAATCACCAATCACTAATCCCGAATCCCGGCTCTCAAACGAAAAGGGCCCCGGTCTCCCGGGGCCCTTCGGGTGCATCACCGATGCGGAGAGATCAGGCCAGACCAGCCTGCTTCATCACGTCCGCGGCGAAGTCCTCTTCCTTCTTCTCGATGCCTTCGCCGACCGCGAGGCGCTGGAAGCCGAGCACCTCGGCGCCGGCCTTCTTCAGCACCGCCTCGACCGTGCTGTTGGTGTCGAGCACGTAAGGCTGGCCGGTCAGGCTGATCTCGGACAGGATCTTGTTGATCTTGCCGGCGATCATCTTCTCCTGGATCTCGGCCGGCTT
>JANJTY010000546.1 GCA_024710865.1 Lysobacteraceae bacterium
GCGCGTGCTGGAGGGCCTGCAGCGCGGCAGCCATGCGCGCGCCGATCCCGCGGTCCAGGGCGGCGTGGCCCATGCCGGACGCCGCGCCGCTGACGCGGTGCTGGGCGATCCACAGCTGAGCCGCGAGGGCACCGAGCGCGCGCTCGGCTCCCTGCGTGGGCTGCTGCCGGAGGACCTGGAGCGGTCCCGCTTTCTGATCGACCTGGCCGCGGCCGAAGCGCGACCCGAGCGGCGGCGCCTCTACCTGGACCGGGTCGCGCAGTCGGGATCGCAAGCTCGGCCCGTGCTGGATCGGCTTCGCCCCTTCCTGCAGGATTCGGATGCGCAGGTCCGCGCCGGCGCCGAGGCAGCGATGGACGCCCTCGACCCAGCCTGGCGCGCGCGACCGGCGCGCCGCGGTGCCGCTCGCGGCCTCGCCGCCGGCCGCCACACCGGCCCCGGCAGGGCCGTCCGAACCGCAGCTGGAGCGCGACGACCGGAACCCGCCCGCACGCGCGGCCGCCAGCTTTCCCCGCCTCTACGAAGCAATCCGCACCGGCGACCTGCGCGCCTTCGACGCCGAGCTCGATGCCGGCCTCGCGATCAACCAGGCCCACCGGCTGGCGCCGGCCGCAGAGTTCCGTATCACCCCGCTGCAGGCGGTGGTGGACTACTGCCACGTGACCGAGCTGGTGAGCACGGAAACCCTGGTCGCGATGGCACGCGTCCTGCTGCAGCGGGGAGCGGACCCTGGACTCTCCGGCTCGCGCGATCGCAGCGCCCTGGAGGGGGCAGTCGACAGCCAGTGTCCGCCTGAGCTGGTTGCCGTGCTGCAGGGCGACGGCTGAGGCGATCGCCGCAGCGCGGATGAACGCCGCCTGTGCGGCGGCGGCCTTCGACCAAGGCAGGGGGCCAGGGCCGGGGAGTGGCGGGTCACTTCCCGCGCCATGCGCGCTATACTTTTGCGCTCGCTTGCTGCACTGCAGCGCGAACGTCGAATTCCCATCCACTCAAGCACTTGACGCCGGCCCCCCCCGGCCCGGGCAAACCTGCCGTGAATCGATCCGTCGACAGCCTGATCCAGCAGTTCCGCCGCTCCTCCCATATCGCCGGCGGCAACGCCGGGTATGTCGAGGACCTCTACGAGCAGTACCTGGTCGACCCGGCCAGCGTCGATGGCAAGTGGAAGGCCTATTTCGACGGGCTGAAAGGGCGCGAGGCCGGCGACGTGCCGCATTCGGCGGTGCGCGAGGCGATCCAGGTCGCCGCCCGCTACGCCCATGCCGCCACCCCGGCCGATGACGAGGTTTCCCGCCGCCAGGGCGCCGTGCTGAAGCTGATCACCGCCTTCCGCTCGCGCGGCCACCTCTCGGCCAACCTCGACCCGCTGCAGCTGGCGGAGAAGCCGGCCGCGCCCGACCTCGAGATCGGCTTCCACGGCCTCGCTGCCACCGACCTCGCCACCGAGTTCGGCACCGGTCCGCACTTCGGCGGCCCGGCGCGAATGAAGCTCAAGGACCTGCTGACCCACCTGCAGGCCACCTACTGCGGCTCGATCGGCGCCGAGTTCATGCACATCGCCGACGCCGAGCAGCGCCGCTGGGTGTACGAACGCCTGGAAAAGGCCGCCGGCCGCTTCGGTTTTGGCAAGGAGCACAAGCGCCGCGTGCTGGAGCGCCTGACCGCCGCCGAGGGCCTGGAGCGCTACCTGCACACCAAGTACGTCGGCCAGAAGCGCTTCTCGCTCGAGGGTGGCGACAGCCTGATTCCGCTGATGCATGAACTGGTGCAGCGCGCCGGTGCCGGCGGCGTCAAGGAAATGGCCATCGGCATGGCCCATCGCGGCCGACTCAACGTACTGGTCAACACCCTGGGCAAGCCGCCGCACAAGCTGTTCGCCGAGTTCGAGGGCCGCTTCGACCATCCGGACGACCCGGCCCACACCGGCGACGTGAAGTACCACATGGGCTTCTCGTCGGACGTCGCCACGCCGGGCGGCAGCATCCACCTGGCCCTGGCCTTCAACCCTTCGCACCTCGAGATCGTGGACCCCGTAGTCGCCGGCTCGGTGCGCGCACGCCAGCTGCGCCACGGCGATGTGGAACGCCGCCGTGTGCTGCCGGTGCTGATCCACGGTGACTCGGCCTTCGCCGGCCAGGGCGTGGTGATGGAGCTGCTGCAGATGTCGCAGGCGCGCGGCTTCGCCGTCGGCGGCACCGTGCACGTGGTGATCAACAACCAGGTCGGATTCACCACGCACCGCGTCGACGACACCCGTTCCACCCTCTACTGCACCGACGTGGCCAAGATGGTCGGTGCGCCGGTGCTGCACGTGAACGGAGACGATCCCGAGGCCGTGGTGTTCTGCGCCCAGCTCGCGCTCGACTTCCGCCAGCAGTTCCGCAAGGACGTGGTCATCGATCTGGTCTGCTACCGCCGCCACGGCCACAACGAGGCCGACGAGCCGGCCGCAACCCAGCCGCTGATGTACAAGAACATCCGCGCCCGCAAGACCACGCGCGAGCTGTACGCCGAGCGCCTGCAGGCCGAGGGCATGATCGGCGCCGACGAGGCCAAGGCCCTGATGGACGCCTGCCGCGACGCGCTGGATGCCGACCGCGTCACGGTCGAGCTGGCACCGCCCTCGCCCGACACCCCCACGGTCGACTGGTCGCCCTACCTCGGCGGCCGCCTCGACACCGAGGTCGGTACCGGCGCGCCGCGCGGCGAACTGGTCGCCCTGGCCGAGCAGATCAACACCCTGCCCGACGGCCTCAGCCTGCACCCGCGCGTGGCCAAGATCTACGAGGACCGCCGCAAGATGGCGGCCGGCGAGCTGGCCATGGACTGGGGCTTCGCCGAGAACCTGGCCTACGCCACCCTGCTCAAGGACGGCACCAAGCTGCGACTGGTGGGCCAGGATTCGGGCCGCGGCACCTTCTTCCACCGCCACGCCGTGCTGCACGACCAGAAGTCCGGCGAGACGCACTGGCCGCTGCGCGCGCTGGTGAACAACCCCGAGCACGTCACCATCATCGACTCGCTG
>JANJTY010000619.1 GCA_024710865.1 Lysobacteraceae bacterium
AGCGCGACACGCCCACGAGGATGACGTCGGCGTCCTCGTAACTGAGGTCGACGCCGTCGTCGTGCGACAGTGCATAGTTGGTGGCGTTGATGCGGTGTTCGTACTGCTCGAAGTCGATCAGGCCGTGGGCATGGCCCACGCGCGGCTGGCGCGACATGCCCAACTCCTGCTCCAGCGGCACGATGAACGGAGCGAACACGTCGAGCATGAGCGCGCCGCTCTCGGCCAGGATCGCCGACAGCTTCGGATCGACCACCGTGTTGACCACGATCGGGCGGCAGCCGAGGCGCTCGCCCTGGGCGCGGATGCGCGCCGCGGCCTGCCGAGCCTTGTCCTCGGTATCGACGAAGGACAGGCGCGCGGTGTCGATGCGGATGTCGCCGAACTGGGTCAACAGGCTGTGGCCGATGGTCTCGGCGGTGATGCCGGTGCCGTCGGACACGTAGAACACGACGCGCCGTGGCGCATCGTCGGGGCGTGGCTTGGGGAGCGAATCCATGCCCGCATCGGACATGGGATTGCCCGGAAAATCAAGCTTGTATCGCGCTCTGCCGCACCGCATCATACGAGGCCGGGCCTGTCCCGCCTCGCTTCGACTCCCCGCACAACGACCCTTCGGAGATCCCGACGTTGAACGCGCACGTCCTGTGGCTGCATGAGCTGCGCCTGTCCGACCTGGCCCAGGTGGGCGGCAAGAACGCCTCCCTCGGCGAGATGATCGGCCACCTGGCCGGGCTCGGGGTTTCGGTTCCCGGCGGCTTCGCCACCACCGCCGATGCCTTCCGCGAGTTCATCGCCTTCGAGAACCTGTCCGGTCGCATCTTCGACCGGCTCGCCGCGCTCGATGTCGAGGATGTGCAGGCCCTGACCCGCGCCGGCCGCGAGATCCGCGACTGGGTCGCCGAAGCCCCGCTGCCGCCGGCGCTGGACGCGGCCGTGCGCGAAGCCTATGCCCGCCTCTGCGCCGAGAACGGCGGCGAGGACGTGGCGGTGGCCGTGCGCTCCTCCGCCACCGCCGAGGACCTGCCGGACGCCAGCTTCGCCGGCCAGCAGGAGACCTTCCTCAACGTGATCGGCATCGACTCCGTGCTGCACCGGATCAAGGAAGTCTTCGCCTCGCTCTACAACGACCGCGCCATCGCCTACCGCGTGCACCACGGCTTCAAGCACGAGGACGTGTTCCTCTCGGCCGGGGTGCAGCTGATGGTGCGCTCGGACATCGGCGCCTCCGGCGTGCTGTTCACCCTCGACACCGAATCGGGCTTCCGCGACGTCGTGTTCGTCACCGCCAGCTACGGCCTGGGCGAGAACGTGGTGCAGGGTGCGGTGAACCCGGACGAGTTCTACGTGCACAAGGCCACGCTGAGGGCCGGACGCCCGGCCGTGCTGCGTCGCCAGATCGGCGCCAAGCAGATCCGCATGGTCTATTCCGACGCGCCGGGCGAACGCGTGCGCAACGAGGACACGCCCGAGGCGCTGCGGCGGGCCTTCTCGATCAGCGATGCCGACGTCGAGGAGCTCTCGCGCCAGGCGCTCACGATCGAGGAACACTACGGCCGTCCGATGGACATCGAGTGGGCCAAGGATGGGCACAGCGGCAAGCTCTACATCGTGCAGGCCAGGCCGGAAACGGTGAAGTCGCGCGCCAAGGCCAACCAGGTCGAGCGCTACCACCTGAGCGGCGCGGGCGACGTGCTCTGCCAGGGCCGCGCCATCGGCCACAAGATCGGCTCCGGCGTGGCGCGCGTGATCCGCTCGCTGGAACACATGGACCGGGTGCAGCCCGGCGACGTGCTGGTGGCGGACATGACCGATCCCGACTGGGAGCCGGTGATGAAGCGCGCCGCGGCCATCGTGACCAACCGGGGCGGGCGCACCTGCCACGCCGCGATCATCGCGCGCGAACTGGGCGTGCCGGCCGTGGTCGGCTGCGGCAATGCGCTCGACAGCATCCCCGACGGCGCCGACGTGACGGTGAGCTGCGCCGAGGGCGACACCGGCACGATCTACGCCGGCCGCCTCGCCTTCGAACATACCGTGGCCGATCTCGGCGACATGCCCCCTGCCCCGCTCAAGATCATGATGAACGTGGGCAACCCGGAGCGCGCCTTCGACTTCGCCCAGCTGCCGCACCAGGGCATTGGCCTCGCGCGTCTGGAGTTCATCATCGCGCGCCAGATCGGCGTGCATCCCCGCGCCCTGCTGGAATACGACGCGCAGCCGGCCGACATCAAGGCCCTCATCGCGCCGTTGATGGCCGGTTACGCCGACCCGGTCAGCTTCTACGTCGACCGTCTGGCCGAAGGCATTGCCACGCTGACGGCCGCGTTCGCGCCGCATCCGGTCATCGTGCGCCTGTCCGACTTCAAGTCGAACGAGTACGCCAACCTGATCGGCGGCAGCCAGTACGAGCCGCATGAAGAGAACCCGATGCTGGGCTTCCGCGGCGCCTCGCGCTACATCGATTCAAGCTTCGCCGAATGCTTCGCGCTGGAATGCCGCGCCATGCGCAAGGTGCGCGACGTGATGGGCCTGACCAATGCCTGGGTCATGATCCCCTTCGTGCGCACCCTGGACGAGGCCCGCGCCGTGATCGACGCGCTGGCCGCCAATGGGCTCAAGCGCGGCGAGAACGGCCTCAAGGTCATCATGATGTGCGAGGTGCCGAGCAACGCCCTGCTCGCGGACGAGTTCCTCGAACTCTTCGACGGCTTCTCCATCGGCAGCAACGACCTGACCCAGCTCACCCTGGGCCTGGACCGCGACTCGGGCATCATCGCCCACCTGTTCGACGAGCGGAACGCGGCGGTCAAGAAGCTGCTCTCGATGGCGATCGCCACCGCACGTGCCAAGGGCAAGTACATCGGCATCTGCGGCCAGGGCCCGTCCGACCATCCGGATCTGGCCGAATGGCTGATGGACCAGGGCATCGAATCGGTCTCGCTCAATCCCGACACGGTGATTGATACCTGGCTGAAGCTGGCGCGGCACAAGCGCGAGCTGGCGGGCTGAGCAAAAGGCCGGGCGAGCCGCGCAACGCGGCACGGCCGGCCTCAGCCCAGCAGCTTCTCGATGTCCTTCTCGATCTTCTCCGGCGTGTCGGTCGGCGCATAGCGCTTGATGACCTTGCCCGCTCGATCGGTGAGGAACTTGGTGAAGTTCCACTTGATGCCTTCCGTG
>JANJTY010000682.1 GCA_024710865.1 Lysobacteraceae bacterium
GGCGCCGCCGCACTGGCGAGCACAACGAAGAACGCCGGGACAAGCCCGGCGTTTTTCGTTCAGCGGATGGCGAACCGCGTCAGCGCATCTGCGTCTCGCCGCGCACCGGCGCGATGGCGGGGGCGTCGATGCGCAGGGCCACGCCGCGGCGTTCGAGGTCGGCGAGGCGGCCCTGGTCTTTCAGCATCAGTTCGCGCAGTTCGAAGGGCGCGCCGTAGCCGGCGGGGATCAGTTCCTTGCCGAAGCCGAGCTCGATCGCGCCGTTCTTCTCCAGCCAGGCGGCGGAGTGGGCCTGTGCGATGGGTGCGAGCTGGCCGTCGTCGCCGGTGGCGAAGAGGGTTCCGCGCAGTTCGTAGCGGCCCGGCGCGGCGATCTCGACCGGCAGGGCGAAGCGCAGTCCGTCGCCGGTCTTGAGCTCGGCCGAACCGGCCAGGCGCGCGGTGGCGGTGGCGATGCCGATGGCGGTGCGGGCGGCTCGGCTGACCTCGCGCTCGCCCAGCTTGGCGGCGGTGAAGGCGTGCACTTCCCACAGGCCGGGGCCGGTCTGGACCGACTCGGGCAGCCGGACCTCGGCCACGTAGCGGCCCTCGCCGGCGTGCTTGAAGCGCAGGTCCAGGCTCTCGCCGGCGGGCGAGGTCAGCATGCCGCCGATCTCGTCCAGCGGCAGCTTGGCGCGGCCCCGCGACAGGCTGGCTTCGACCTTGAAGCTGCCGCCGGCCAGGGCGCTGAGGCGGTCGGCGCCGAGCGCAAGGGCGATGTCGCTCTCGGGCTCGAACACGTGCACCAGGTAGCGCCCGGCGGCCTTGTCGGCGACCAGCTCGAAGCGGCCGTCGCCCAGGCGCGGATCGAGGCGCAGGGCGAGGGTGCCGGCGCCGAAGTCGGCACCCGCGGCCTTCAGGGCCTCGGCGTTGGCGCTGTACTCGAAGGCCTCGTCGGCAGTGAGCAGGCGGCCCTGCTGGCGCAGGGCCAGACCCTCGATGCCGAGCACGGCGGACTTGGCGGCGTCGGCCGGGCTGATGCGGATCAGGGCGCCGGGTGCAGTGGTGTCGAGGCGGAAGCCGGCCTTCAGTTCGGTCGCATCGACCAGGGTCCAGAATTCGCGGCTCTCGGCCACGAAGGGACGCTGGGCGTCGACCACGCTGCCGGGCTCCATGGCCCAGGCGAAGCTGACCGGAGCGCGCTCCATGTCGGGGATCTGCGCGCTCTTGACCGTGACGGCGAGGCGGGCCGGCACCAGGTCGCCTTCGGCGGCGGGCAGCAGGGAAGCCGGGGCGGCGAAGACGGAACCGCAGGCCAGCATCAGGGACAGGAAAAGCGGGGTACGCATGGCGGGGGTCCTCATCACAGGTCGTTGCGCAGGATGACGTCGAGGTTGAAGCACTGACGCCGGCTCTGGTTGTGGTTGAGGATGTAGCCGCTGCTGGTGCGCTGGTGGTCGTAGAACCACACGCGACCGGCCGCCGCCTGGCTGCTGCAGTTGAGGAAGCCGTCGGCGCAGGAGTTGAGCCAGGCCTTGGTGACTTCCAGGCCCAGGTTCAGGTGGTAGCCGCCGCAGTAGGCGTTGCCGCTCCACACCGCGACGCGCACGTCGCTGCCGACCACGCTCCAGAAGCCCTTGGGCAGGGCCGGGCGGCCGGCGGTGCCGTACAGCCAGTTGGCGTTGTAGCTGGCCATCCAGCTCTGCTGCTGCATGCGCACCGCGTCGGACTTGTAGCCCGCGATCCAGCCCAGGGCCTGCTCCAGCAGGTTGCCGTTCATCACCGCGTCGGCCAGCGGGGTGCCGGCCGAGGACGGCGCCAGTGCGTTGACCCAGCGGATGCGCTGGATGATGGTCGGGTAGCGGCTGTCCCAGGTCGGGTTCGACATGATCCAGCGCATCACGTTGCCGCCGTTGGAGTGCGTCAGCACCACGAGGTCGGTGATGTTCCGGCTGGTGACGAAGTTGTACAGCGCGGTGGCGAGGCAGCCGGCGGCGCGGCTGTCCCACATGTACTGCTCGAAGTCGCAGTTGATGACGACGTAGTTGGCCTGGTTCGGCAGGCCCTGGCGCACGGAATTGACGAAGCCGGACTGCCAGTAGTCGTTCAGGGCGTCGGTCTGCTTGCCGGTACCGTGCACGAAGGCGACGCCGGTATTGGCGGAAGCGAGGCTAGAGGCGAGGGCCAGCAGCAGGCCGGCAAGAAGGAATCGCACGGGTACCTCCCCAGGTTCGAGTGCGTGACGCCCGCTCCCGGCTCCCTCCCGGTTGGCGTCCTGTGCGGTCCGGTGCCCTCCCAAGCGCCGGCGTACGGGGCTGTATGGTACCTGAACCGTGACGGATTTCAAACATCCGTTTCAATCGTGTGTTGCAGTGCACGGAAATGGCGTGTCGGTGTTCGCTGATCCTGGCACGGGCCAGGCCCTCGTCTGAACGCTCGATGCCTTGGATTCCAGCCGAGCCGGGCGGCAGTGCAACGCAGGGTGAATGGCGCATGCTGCGCTGCGTCAGAACGTCGCGAATCGCCGGCAGACTGAGCGGCCTCGCCGCGCCTTCCGCCATGTCCGCACCCGCCCTTCCCATCGAACCGCTGCCCGCGCGCGACTGGACCACCGCGATCGAGCTGGTGGGGCTGGGCGCGATCTGGGGCGGCAGCTTCCTGTTCATGCGCGTGGCGGTTCCGGAGTTCGGTCCGGCGGCGCTGGTCCTGTTGCGACTCGTGCTGGGTGCGCTGGTGCTGAGTCCCTTCCTGTGGCCGGC
>JANJTY010000687.1 GCA_024710865.1 Lysobacteraceae bacterium
TCATCGACGACGTCGAGGCGGTGCTGAAGAAGACGCCCGCGACGCGCCAGGTCGCGCTGTTCTCCGCCACCATGCCGGCGCCGATCCGGCGCATCGCGCAAACCTACCTGCGCGAGCCGGTCGAGGTCGCGATCAAGGCCAAGACCAGCACCGCCACCAACATCCGCCAGCGCTACTGGTGGGTCAGCGGCGTGCACAAGCTCGATGCACTGACCCGCATCCTCGAAGCCGAGGCCTTCGAGGCCATGATCGTGTTCGCGCGCACCAAGCAGGCCACCGAGGAACTGGCCGAAAAGCTCGCCGCGCGCGGCTTCTCGGCCGCCGCGATCAACGGCGACATCGCCCAGCCGGTGCGTGAGCGCACGATCCAGCGCCTGAAGGACGGCCAGCTCGACATCCTGGTCGCCACCGACGTGGCCGCGCGTGGCCTGGACGTGGACCGGATCAGCCACGTGCTGAACTACGACATTCCCTACGACACCGAAAGCTACGTGCACCGCATCGGCCGCACCGGCCGCGCCGGGCGCAGCGGCGAGGCCATCCTGTTCGTGACCCCGCGCGAGAAGGGCCTGCTGCGCGCGATCGAGCGCGCCACCCGCCAGCCGATCGAGGAAATGCACCTGCCCAGCGTCGAGGCGGTCAACGACCAGCGCGTGGCGAAGTTCCTCGCCCGCATCGGCCAGGCGATCGAATCCGACGGCAAGCTGGATCTGTTCCGCGGCCTGCTGGAGCGCTACGAGCAGGAGCACAACGTGCCGGCGATCGAGATCGCCGCCGCGCTGGCCAGCCTGCTGCAGGGCGATACGCCGCTGCTGCTGGCGCCCGCGCCGCGCGAGCCGCGCAGTGTCGATGCCGCGCGCCCGGGCAAGCCCGAACGCGCGCCGCGCGAGCGCGGCGAGTTCCAGCCCGAACGCCGCCCGCCGCCGGACAAGGGCGCGCGCGGCCCGCGCGAGGCGGCCGAGGTCGGCATGGAGACCTACCGCATCGAGGTCGGCCACCGCCACAAGGTGCAGCCGGGCAACATCGTCGGCGCGATCGCGAACGAGGCCGGGCTTGAGAGCCGCTACATCGGCCGCATCGACATCCGCGAGGACCACAGCTTCGTGGACCTGCCCGAGGGCATGCCGAAGGAGCTGCTGGAACACCTGCAGCAGACCTGGGTCGCGGGCCAGCGCCTGCGCATCCGCCGCGCCGAGGCGGATGCCGCCGATCTCGCGCCGTCGCGTCGCGGAGCCAGGCCTGGCGGGAAACCCGGCGCCAAGGCCGGCCATGCCCCGGCCGGCGAGCGACCGCCGCGCCGCACCGATCGCAGCACCGGCAAACCGCCGCGCAAGCCGCGCGGCTGAGGCAAGCGCTCCAGGCTCAGCGGCGCGCCGCGCGCAGCGTGGCGAGCGTCTGTTGGGCAAAGCCGAAGGCGAAGGCGCGGATCTCGCCGTCGAGGCGGTCGCGCACGGCTGCGTCCACCCCGTCCAGGTGCGGGCGCACGGCATCCCACAGGTCTTCGCTGGTGGGATCGGAGCGCGACAGGCCGTCCTGCAGGCGGTCGAGCAGGGCCTCGACCTCACGGGCCGTGAGCGGACCCGGCGCCGGCGTCTCCTCGGGCGCCGGCGGCAGTGCACGCAGGGCGTCGCGTGCGGCGTCGAACTCGGCCTGGAAGCCGGGCAGCAGCAGGGCGGCTGCGACGATGTCATCGTCCGCCAGGGCGCGCTCCATCTCGGCCGACGTGGCGGCCAGGCCGGTCGCGCCGAGGGTCGCGGCCACGCCCTTGAACGCGTGCGCCAGACGGCGTGCGCCAGCGGCGTCGCCGCCTTCCATCGCCACGCTCAACTGGCTGTCGATGTCGCCGAAGTCGTCGAGGAAGTCGTCCAGCAGGCGACGGTAGAAGACCGCGTCTCCGCCCAGTCGGCGCAGCGCGCCCTCGACGTCGAAGCCGGGCAAGGCGAGCGGCGCGGTGGCCGGCGCCATGGGCGGTGCGACATCGGTGGCGGCCGCCACGGCCTGGACGTCGAGCGCGGCATCGCGCGCGCCGGTCCAGCGCAGCAGGGCGTGGTAAAGCGCGGCGGGTTCGACCGGCTTGGTGAGGTAGTCGACCATGCCGGCGATCAGGCAGCGCTCGCGGTAACCCGGCACCGCGTGCGCGGTCAGCGCGATGATGGGCACGGCATCCATGCCCGGCAGGCGGCGCAGGCGCGAGGTGGTCTCGAAGCCGTCCATGCCCGGCATGTGCAGGTCCATCAGCACCGCGTCGAAGCGGGCGGCGCGCGCGCAGGCCAGCGCCGCCTCGCCATCGCCGGCGATCTCGACCTCGACCCCCACCCGCGCCAGCATGCGCGAAGCGACCTCCTGATTGATCGCGTTGTCCTCCACCAGCAGCACGCGCAGGCCACGCAGCGCCGCCAACCGCTGCGCCACCGGCGCCGCGGCGGCCGCGACGAGGCGCGCCTCGCCCGCGCGCCAGGGCAGGCGCACGACGAAGCGGCTGCCGCTGCCGGGGCTGCTTTCGACCTGGATGTCACCGCCCATCAGACGCGCGATGCCGCGCGCCAGGGGCAGGCCGATACCGGTGCCGCCCTGGCGGCGCTCGATGCCCGCCGCGCCCTGGCCGAAGGCTTCGAAGTAGCTCTCGAGCCGGGCCAGGTCGAGGCCGATGCCGCTGTCCGAGACGACGAACTCCAACCAGCCGCGCGCGCCATCCGCCGCCGGACCGGCCTCGATCGCGATGCCCCCGCGCTCGGTGAAGCGCAGGGCGTTGGCGACCAGGTGGCCCAGCATCTGCAGCAGGTGGCGCGCATCGGCGAACACGTACTGCGGCAGGCCGGGCGCCAGGCTCAGCTCCAGCCCCAGGCCCTTCTCCGCGGCACGGGCCTCGAAGCGGCGACGCAGCGCGCCGAGCGCCGCGGGCAGGTCGATGTGCTCGGGTTCCAGTTCGAGCCGGCCGGCCTCCAGCTTGGACAGGTCGAGCACGTCGTCGACCAGGGCCAGCAGGGTCTCGCCTGCGCTGCCGATCTTGCGCAGGTAGTCGCGCGCCTGGTCGAGGTCGGATACGGTCTCGCCGAGGCGCGCGAAACCGAGCACCGCATTCATCGGCGTGCGCACTTCATGGCTGATGTTGGCGAGGAACACGGTGCGGAAGCGCGTGGCCTGGCCGGCCTGCTCCTGCGCCCGGCGCAGGGTGCGCTCTGCGGCGATCCGGGCCAGTGCCACCTGCAGCACGTGGCGCAGCAGGTCGAACAGTTCGCCGTCCGGCGCGTCGAAGGCGTCGGCATCGTGCGCGTTGGCCAGCAGCAGGAGCGCCGACGGCGCGTTGCGCTCGCCCAGGCGCAGCAGCAGCAGGGCGCGCGCGGGCTCGCCGCCCAGCAGGCGCGGCTTCAGGGCCAGCAGGTCGGGATCGCGCAGCAGCAGGGCCTCGCCCTGAAGCGCGACGGCGCGCGGCAGGACCGACTCGCGCAGCTCCTCCGGCGTCAACGAGCGCGAGGCATCCTCCGCCGCACCCAGCGCCCGGTACGCACCCTCGCCCGCCTCGCGCAGCAGCAGGGCCGCGGTGTCCGCGGCGGGCACCAGGCTCTGCAGCGACTGCAGCAGGGCCAGCAGCAGATCGTCGCCATCCCCCGCGCGCTGCAGCGCGCCGAGCATGCGCTGCAGGCCATGCCACTGCGCGGCGCGCTCCGCGCGCGCGCGGGCCTGCGCCTGCAGTTCGGACGACAGCTCCCGGTTCTGCACGGCGAGGCGGCGCGCCGCGCCGCGCTGGCGCAGCAGCAGTCCGGTTGCGATCGCGAGCGCGAGCCCGAGGCCGACGGAGACGGCAAGCTCCGCGCCCATCGCCGCTCAGCCCGAACGGACGCGGTTGCGCCCGTCCTTCTTGGCGCGATAGAGGGCGCGGTCGGCGCGGTCGATCAGTTCGGCCGGCGTGGCGGGCTCGCCCGCGCCAAGGCAGGCCAGGCCGATGCTGACCGTGACGCAGTCGGCCGTCGGGCTGGCCGGATGCGGCAGGGCCAGTTCCTGCACGCGCTGGCGCAGGCGCTCGGCGGCGGCCTCGGCGAAGTCGGCATCGGTGCCGGGCATGACCAGGGCGAACTCCTCACCGCCATAGCGCGCCGGCAGGTCGGTCTCGCGCCGCGAGCCGCGCGCCAGCTCCGCCGCGACCCGGCGCAGCGCTTCATCGCCAGCGAGATGGCCGAGGCTGTCGTTGTAGGCCTTGAAGTGGTCGACGTCGATCAGCAACAGGCCGATCGGGGTCAGGCCGCGCTGCGCCCCGGCCAGGGCGCGGGCGAGGAACTCGTCGAAGCGACGCCGGTTCGGCACGCCGGTCAGGCCATCGATGTAGGAGCGGTCCTGCAGCAGGTCGCGGTAGCGCTTGAGCTCGAGGTGGGTGCGCACGCGCGCCTTGACGATGGCCTCGCGGAAGGGCTTCGTGATGTAGTCGACCGCGCCCAGCGAGAGACCCTCGACCTCGTCGGCCTCGTCGGTTCGCGCGGTGACGAAGATCACCGGGATGGTCGCCGTCGCGCTCGACTCCTTCAGCCGGCGGCACACGGCATAACCGTCCATGCCCGGCATCTCGACATCGAGCAGGATCAGGTCGGGCGGCTGCAGCTCGGCCAGGCGCAGGGCTTCGGCGCCGCTGGTCGCGGCCACCACGTCGTGCTCCGGCGCCAGCACCCGCGCCAGCAGGCGGATGTTGGTCGGCACGTCGTCCACCACCAGCACGCGGGCGCGCCAGGGCGGCGCCTCCGCGGCGCGGCGACCGCGTTCGAGTTCCCGCCGCTGCTCCACGTGCTCGTCCCATGGCCGGCCTGCCGCGATGATGCCGAGCCGGCGCCGGCCGCGGCAAGCGGCGCGGTTCGTGGTTCATGGGCGATTGATGCAAACTGCGCAGCGCGCGCGTATAGTGCGCGCCCTGTTTTATCCCTCCATCCGAATCGAAGGATATATCCGCCGATGAGCAGCTTCCTCTTCACCTCCGAGTCCGTCGGCGAAGGCCATCCGGACAAGGTCGCCGACCAGATCTCCGACGCCGTCCTCGACGCCATCCTGGCGCAGGACCCGCGCGCCCGCGTCGCCTGCGAGACCCTGGTGAAGACGGGCGTCGCGATCATCGCCGGCGAGATCACCACCAGCGCCTGGGTCGACCTCGAAGCCCTCACCCGCAAGGTGATCCTCGACATCGGCTACAACAGCTCCGACATCGGCTTCGACGGCGCCACCTGCGGCGTGCTGAACCTGATCGGCAAGCAGTCGCCCGACATCAACCAGGGCGTGGACCGCAAGAAGCCCGAGGAACAGGGCGCCGGCGACCAGGGCCTGATGTTCGGCTACGCCACCAACGAGACCGCCGAGATGATGCCGGCGGCGATCCACCTCTCGCACCGCCTGGTCGAGCAGCAGACCAAGATCCGCAAGAAGGGCAAGCTCAAGTGGCTGCGCCCGGACGCCAAGAGCCAGGTCACGCTGCGCTACGAGAACGGCAAGGCGGTCGCGATCGACGCCGTGGTGCTCTCGACCCAGCACGATCCGGACATCAAGCAGAAGGACCTGGTCGAGGCCGTGCGCGAGCACATCCTCAAGCCCGTGCTGCCGGCCAAGTGGCTGCACAAGGGCACCAAGTACCACATCAACCCGACCGGCAAGTTCGTGATCGGCGGCCCGGTGGGCGACGCCGGCCTGACCGGCCGCAAGATCATCGTCGACACCTACGGCGGCTGGGCCCGCCACGGTGGCGGCGCGTTCTCGGGCAAGGATCCGTCCAAGGTCGACCGCTCGGCCGCCTACGCCGCGCGCTACGTGGCCAAGAACGTGGTCGCCGCCGGCCTGGCCGACCGCTGCGAGGTGCAGGTCAGCTACGCCATCGGCGTAGCCCAGCCGACCTCGATCTCGGTCACCACCTTCGGCACCGGCAAGATCAGCGACGACAAGATCGAGAAGCTGATCCGCCGCCACTTCGACCTGCGCCCCTACGGCATCCTGCAGATGCTCGACCTGGTGCACCCGATGTACCAGGCCACCGCGGCCTACGGCCACTTCGGGCGCAAGCCGCAGGCCCTTAGCTACGTCAACGGCAAGGGCGAGAAGGTCGCCTGCACCAGCTTCTCCTGGGAGCGGACCGACCGCGCCGAGGCCCTGCGCGCCGACTCCGGCCTGAAGTAAACCGCTCCAAACCTGGCTTCACCCGCAACGGGCCGCCTTCGGGCGGCCCGTTGCCGTTTGCGGCCCCGTGTCAGGCTCCATCGCGAAAGTGCGATTCGGGGTATGTCCGCCACCTGCGGGCATCCGAATCCACCTCTTTCCGAAGGGAACCCCGCATGCGCTCCAGCCTCGTCCTGATCGCCGGCCTCGTGCTCGCCGCACCGGCCTCCGCCGCGACCTTCACGGTCAACCACATCGGCAACGAGTCCGACGAGTTTCCCGGCAACGGCATCTGCGCGGTCGCCGGCATCGCGCCACCGCGCTGCACCCTGCGCGCCGCGATCGAGGAAGCCAACGCGGTGCCCGGGGTCGATGTCATCGAGTTCAGCATCGGGCCCACGACCATCCAGGTCAGCGGCAGCGCCCTGCCGACCATCACGGATGGTCTGATCATCGACGGCAGCACCGCACCGGGCTACGACAACACCGCGATCTTCCCGGAGCAGGCGCCGCCCTCGGTCTACCTCAGCGGTGGCGCGCTGGGCGGCTCCCTCCGCGGCCTGCGCTCGAACGGCGATCACTTCCTCCAGATCGTGGCGCTCGGCATCGTCAACTTCCCCGGCAACGGCATCGAGGTGGTGGGCGCGACCTCGGCCCGCCTGGACCGCAACTGGGTCGGCCTCGACCGCACCGGCGCCGCTGCCGGCAACGGCGGGTCCGGGCTCTACCTGCAGGACTGCGATCGCTGCCTCGTCGGCCAATGGATCAGCTCCGGCGCAAGCACCAGCCTGGTGGGCATCGGCAACCTGGTGTCTAGCAACGCGGACGACGGGATCTACCTCCTGGGCGGCACGGAAAACCGCCTCGGCGGAAACCTGATCGGGCTGCACCCCGGGTTCTCCCTGCCGCGCGGCAACGGGCGCCACGGCGTGCAGGTGGTGAGCCCGGCGGCCCGCATCGGCGACTTCCGCGGCCTGAGCGCCACCGAGTCCCTGACCACGCCGAACTTCATCCACCACAATGCCCAGGACGGCGTGAACGTGTTCGGCGGCGACGCCCGGATCTACGCCAACGACATCCGCAACAACGTCCGCCACGGGGTCAACCTGTTCGGCGCGAACAACTTCCTGGGCTTCGTGCAGGAGGGCATGCGCAATCGGATCAATGCCAACGGCGGGCACGGCGTCGTGCTGGGCGGTCTGGACGCCAGCGGCGGCAACCTGGTGCAGGACAACTGGATCTGGGACAACGCGGGACGCGGCGTGCACGTCACCGGCGGCAGCGCCAACGAGGTGTTGTACAACGCCATCTGGGAGAACGGCGACGATGCGGTGCGCCTCGATGCCGACGGCAACACCGTGTTCAGCAACGACATCGGCCTTCCGCTCGGGGTGGTGACGGGCAACGCGGCCAATGGCGTGGTGGTGAACGGCGACGGCAACACCGTGCGCTACAACCGCATCGGCGGCATGGCGGACGACGGCATCGACATCGTCGCGGGCGCCGACAACTTCATCTGGGGCAACCGCGTGGGCGTGACCGATGCCGGCCAGGACGTCGGCAACGCAAACGTCGGCATCCGCGTGCGCGCGGCGGCCGATGCGACCTTGCTGCGCGAGAACGTCGTCGGTTTCAACCTCGACGGCATCCGCCTGGAAGGACC
>JANJTY010000706.1 GCA_024710865.1 Lysobacteraceae bacterium
CCACCAATGCCGATCTGCCGGCGATGATCCGCGCCGGCACGTTCCGCGAGGACCTCTACTACCGGCTCAACACCATCGAGCTGGAGCTGCCGCCGCTGGCCGAGCGCCCGGGCGACATCCTGCCGCTGGCCGAGCACTTCCTGCCGGCCGCCAAGCAGCTCTCGGCCGGCGCGCGCGCCGCGCTGCGCGCGCACGCCTGGCCGGGCAACGTGCGCGAGCTGAAGAACTGCCTGCAGCGCGCCGGCCGGCTCGCGGCCGGCGACACCATCGAGGCCGCCGACCTCGGCCTGCGCGAGGCGCCGACCGCAGCCCGCGCAGGCGGCGCCGACACCGAGGCCGAACCGGACCGTGACGCGATCGAGGCGGCGCTGGCGCGCAGCGGCGGCGTCATCGCGCAGGCCGCGGGCGAGCTGGGCCTGAGCCGCCAGGCCCTGTACCGGCGCATGGACCGGCTCGGCATCGCGCGCTGATGGCCGGGCGCCTGCGCCGCTCGCTCGCCGCCCGCTTGAGCCTGCTGCTGGCGGTGGTCGCGGCGCTGGCGGCGCTGGCCGGGGCCTGGTTCTCGCAGCTGTTCGGCGAGGTCTGGGCGGCGCTGCCGCCGACCCTGCTGCTGCTCGCGCTGCCGATCCTGCTGCTGGCGCGCCGCTTCCTGCGCGGGCCGCTGTCGCTGTTCCGCGCCCTGTCCGGCACGGTCGAAAGCTACCGCGACGGCGACTACAGCTTCGGCATCGCCTGGGATTCGGACGACGAACTGGGCCGCCTGGTGCAGGCCCACAACGCGCTCGGCGATGCCCTGCGCGAGCAGCGCCAGGGCCTGGTGCAGCGCGAACTGCTGCTCGACACCATGGTGCAGAACACGCCGGTGGCGATGCTGCTGGTCGCGCCCGGCGGCGCGGTGGTGTTCGCCAACCTCGCGGCACGGCGTCTGCTGGGCGAGGGGCGGCGGCTGGAGGGCCAGGCCCTGGACGCGCTCCTGGCCGGGGCGCCGGAGGCCCTGCGCGAGACCATGGCGCGCGGCGGCGATGGCCTGTTCGCGGTGGGCGAGGGCGATGCCGAGGAGACCTACCACCTGGCGCGACGCCGCTTCCGCCTCAATGGCCGCGACCACGAGCTGATCCTGCTGCGCCACCTGACCCACGAACTGCGCCGGCAGGAGGTGGCGGTGTGGAAGAAGGTGCTGCGCGTGATCAGCCACGAGCTGAACAACTCGCTGGCGCCGGTGGCCTCGCTTGCGCACTCGGGCGCCGAGCTGGTGCGGCGCGGCCAGATCGCGCGACTGGAGACGGTGTTCGCCACCATCGAGGAGCGCGCCCGGCATCTGGAGAGCTTCATCCGCGGCTACGCGCGCTTCGCCAAGCTGCCCTCGCCGCGGCTCGAGGCGGTGCCCTGGGAGCGCTTCCTGGCGCGCCTGCATTCGCAGGTCGAATTCGTGCTGGAGGGCGAGGCGCCGGAGTCGCCGGGGCGCTTCGATCCCGCCCAGCTCGAGCAGTGCCTGCTCAACCTGCTCAAGAACGCGCACGAGGCCGGCGGTCCGGCGCCGGAGGTGCGGCTGCGCGTCCGGCGCCAGGGCGAGTGGGTGCGGATCGAGGTGCTCGACCGCGGCAGCGGCATGAACGAGGCGGTACTGGCCAATGCCCTGGTGCCGTTCTACTCGACCAAGCGCAGCGGCACCGGCCTGGGCCTGGCCCTGGCGCGCGAGATCGCGGAGGCGCACGGTGGCCGCATCGCGCTGGCCAACCGCGAGGGCGGCGGGCTGTGCGTGTCGATCAGCCTGCCGCTGGCCGCCTGAGGTCCGGCTGCCTCAGTCGTGCTCGCTCTCGCCGCCGCTCTCGCCGCCGGCGGGATCGTCGAAGCCGAAGCTCGACTCCATCGACGGCGCCTCGCCGCCACCCTCGCCGCCGCCCTCGCCATCGGCGGCCGGGCCGTAGGCGGTGGTGACGGCGCCGACCGGCCGCCCCTTGCTGGCCTGCAGCACGGCGTCGGCGGCGTCGACCTGCAGCAGCAGTTCCTGGCGGCGCTCGTCCGGCACCTGCTGCCAGTGGCAGCCCATCAGCGCGCCTTCCAGCGCGTAGACCAGGTTGAGACTCGGGCGGAAGCCGGCGCGCTTGACCTTCATGAAGGCGGCCACGGCGCCGAGCGACTCGAGGTCGGCCTGGGTGCGGATGCCGACCTGGCGCAGCCAGGCGGCGGACTTGGGGCCGACGTTGCGGATCTTGTCGTTCGCGGCCATGGGGCTTACTCCAGGGTATCGAGGAAGATCGCGGCGACGGCCTCCAGGCCGGCCTGGTCCTCGGCGTCGAAGCGGTCGAGCTGCGGGCTGTCGAGGTCGAACACGCCGATCAGCTGCCCGCGCTTGAACAGCGGCACCACCAGCTCCGAGCGCGAAGCCGAGTCACAGGGAATGTGCCCCGGAAAGGCATCGACGTCGGCCACGCGCTGGGTCTGGCCAGTGGCGGCGGCGGTGCCGCAGACGCCCCGACCGAGCGCGATGCGGACGCAGGCCGGCAGGCCCTGGAAGGGGCCGACCACCAGCTCGGTGCCGTCGAAGAAATAGAACCCGACCCAGTTCAGCCCGGGCAGCGCGTGGTAGACCAGTGCGCTGAGGTTGGCGGCGTTGGCGGTGCGGTCGCGCTCGCCTGCCAGGAGCGCGCGGGCCTGCGCGGCCAGGGTCTGGTACTGCTCGGTCTTGCTGCCTTCCAGGGCGGCGGCATGGAACATGGGCTTGCGTGCCTGTGGGTTGAATGGCGAGAGTCTAGCAAGCCCTTCCCGACGCGCTCCGCCACCATGACCGCTTTCTACGTGACCGGCACCGACACGGGTGCCGGCAAGACCTTCGCCAGTTGCGCCGTGCTGCATGCGCTGCGCCGGGCCGGCCGCGCCGCGGTCGGCATGAAGCCGGTCGCGAGCGGCTGCGCGTCCACGCCGCAGGGCTGGCGAAACGAGGACGCGCTGGCCCTGATCGCGGCCAGCGCGGTGCAGCCGGACTACGCGCTGGTGAACCCGATCGCCCTGCCCGAGCCCACGGCACCCGAGTTCGCCGCCCGTGCGGCCGGCGTGGAGGTGGGTCTGGCGCCCCTGGTGGCGGCCTTCCACACCCTCCGGCCGATGGGCGATCCGGTGCTGGTCGAGGGCGTGGGCGGCTGGCTGGCGCCGCTCTCGCGCGAACTGATGCAGCGCCATCTGGTGCAGGCCCTGCAGCTGCCGGTGCTCATGGTGGTCGGGCTGCGCCTGGGCTGCATCAACCACGCCCTGCTGACCGAATCGGCCCTGCGCGCCTCGGGCTGTACGCCGCTCGCCTGGATCGGCAGTTCGGTCGACCCGCACCTGCTGTTTGCCGAAGACACCCAGGCCTGCCTGCGCGAGCGTCTGGCCGCGCCCTGTCTGGGCATCCTGCCCTGGCGCGCCGACGGCGATGCCGAGGCTGCGTCGGCCGCGCTGGATGTGTCGCGGCTGCTGGTGTGAGCGCCGGGTGCGCTAAAGCGCCTGCCGGCGCAGGCGGCCGATCGGTGGATCGGGGCTGAAGCCCCGCCTGCAGCAGCGACGATCACGCGCCTGGGCACTGTAGGAGCGGCTTCAGCCCCGACCCCGTCACGCGTGAGGCCTGCCCGCGGGCTCGACTCCACCTGTTGGATGTCCCGATGCACACGGGCTCGCGCGTGGCCATGGGTTACCCTTCCGTCCCTTTCGCCGCGCTGGAGTCTTCGCCTTGCCCATCGCCTCGCCCCTGATCGCCCTGCTGTTCGCGGCCCCGGCCCCTGCGCCGGGCGAGGCCAGCCGGCTCGACGGCATCGTGGTCACGGCCGGCCGCAGCGAACAGCGCGCGAGCGAAGTCGCGGCCGCGGTGACCGCGCTAGACGCGACGCAGATCGAGCGCCAGGCGCCCCAGACGGTGGCCGAGCTGCTGCGTGGGCAGGTCGGCACCTACGTGCAGCAGACCGCGCCTGGCCAAGGCAACGTCATCGTGCGCGGGCTGAAGGGCTCGGAGGTGCTGCACCTGGTCGATGGCGTGCGTCTCAACACCGCCTTCTTCCGCAACGCGCCGAACCAGTACCTGGCCCTGGTCGATGC
>JANJTY010000524.1 GCA_024710865.1 Lysobacteraceae bacterium
CGGCGCGCCCAGCCCCGCGGCCCCCGGCGCGGCACCCGCCCCCCCCCCAGCACCCCCCCGCGCCCCACCCCCACCCCCGGGGGCGCGGCACACGCCGCTCCTACAGCGGTCACCGGCCGGCGGCGAGAGGCCAGGGGCTGCGCCGAGCCAACCGGACGGCGCCAGGGGAGCATCCTCGACTCGCGCGTTCCGCCTTCCATCCCATGGAACGCAGCAAGAGCCGCCGTCCGGCGCTACTCGAAGCCGCTGGCGAATGGCCGGGCGGCGGGGCTACCGGGCACGGCGAAGGCAGCCACGCCCTGCAGCGTTTGGCCGCCTTCCTCGATGTGGGCGGAGGCATAGGCCCAGCCATCGGGCAGCACCGACCAGCCGCCCAGGCCGACCTCTTCCCAGGTCCCCTGCCGTCCATCCAGATCGAAGTGGACGCGATCCTGCAGGGTTTGCGGATGCAGCAGGGTGGCGTCGTAGTGATGCTCGTCCAACGCGCGCTGCATCAGGAATCCCCAGTCGCTGTCGGCGCGCAGCGACCACCACTCGAACTCGATCGCATCGGGGCGGTGGGCGAGCAGCGTACCGTCGACGCGGGTCAGCTGCGCGCCTCGATAGGTGTCCAGAAGCATGGAATCGCCCACGAGACCCTGGACCTCTGCGATTCCGTTTGGCGCGTCGGGCAACTCAATCAAGGAGACCGGTGCCGGCCCGTCCTGCATCAGTTCGATGCTGGGGCCAACGCCGGCGTCGATGAACAGCCGCCATACGCGGCCGGCGGCATCCAGACGCTCGTCGATGCCGACATCCACGTACCACCCGTACGGGTAGCCGAACTCGAAGCGCTGAAGTTCGCTGAGTTCCGCCGACAACCGCAGCACCAGGCTCGGCTCGCGCGGACAAGGCTGGAGGGGCATGCACATCCCCTCGAACCAGCGCGTCAGCAGCAGATCCAGGCGCCCATCCGGTTGGTGCCTGTGATCCTTGATGCTGAAGCCGGCCACGTTCATCCCAACGGAGATGGAGACCGGCGCCAGGAACGGACCTTTGATCGGTTTGCGCAGGACGACCAGATCGCTGAATCCGGCCCTGGGCGTGATCACGACGTCGGTCCCGAGCGCGTGCGGCAACACCGTCGCATCGCCCAGCTGCTCGAACTGGCTGAGATCGACCGAGTCCAGCAGCGTCCCGTCGGCCGCGAACCGGTAGAGCATCCAACGCAGTTCGCCTGTCCCAGGAGGCTCGGGCTGGACGCGTCCCCATACCCACGCAGCTCCCGACACGTCGGGCGTCAGCCGCCAGCAATCCGCGCTGAAATCGAACTGCGCGATCGGTTGCCCATCGACATCCAGCGTCGTCGCACGACAGGCCGCGTCGCCCTGGCTGCGCACGTGCCAGATGACGCGGGCGCCCGGGTGCGCGCGAACTTTCGTGGCAGTCGCGCTCGACTTGGTTCCGCCACCGCCAGCATCGATCCACACCCACAGCGGCCGCTCCACTGGCGCCTGGGCCAGCGCGACCGCGGCGAAGGTCAAGGCCGCGAGAGCGAGTGCGGCGCGTGGCAAAATCATTGTCATCGAGTTCCTCCCTGGAACTGCGTCGCTGTCCGTTCGCATGTCATGGTGCCGGCGTGCCCCCTTGAGCGTCGAGGAGGTGGCAGCTCCATCGTAGGAGCGGCTTCAGCCGCGACCGTAGCACCGACTCGCCCCGCGCCCCACGCCGCGCGGTCGCGGCTGACGCCGCTCCCACGGCGACACCGTCCGCGCACCGCGATGTCGACACGATAGGGCAACACCGGGCCAAGCGGTGCATGGCGGTGGCTACGTGCCCGCTCAGTCCTGCTGGATGCGGCCGAACAGATGCGAGAAATCGCCCTGGCCGTAGCTCTGGGTCGAGGGCTGGTGGCAGGCGAAGCAGTCGGCCTGGCCGACGTCCTTCGTCACCGAAAGGCCGTACTGCATCCAGGTCTCCATCGTGGTGTTGGCCGGGCTCACCGTGCTGCCGGCGCCGCTGCCGATGCGGCCGTAGTTGGGCACACCGCCGCCTTCGCCCAGCTCGTGCGTGGCGGGCTTGTAGTTGGGGCAGGCGGTGTCGGCCGGGCCGGTCTCGTCATAGGTGAGGCAGGCGGCGGTGAAGCTGCCGAAGCCTGTGGCGCCGTCGTCCAGCCATTCCATCGCGACCAGCTGGTAGTTCATCCACTTGGCATCGAGGCCGGTGCTGGCGAAGTTCTGCCGCACGCTGTCGTTGAGGCAGGCGCTGGCGGTGAGGTTGAGGCCATCCACGATCGAGCCCTTGCACACCGCGGCATCGGGCGCGGGCAGGGCCAGGGTGCGGCAGATGTTGACCGCGATCCAGTTGCCGTTGGCGTCCTTGGGCACGCCCAGGCACCGGGTTCCGCTCTGCTGCGCGGTCGGAACGCTGCAGGTCTGGCCGTCGCCGCCGCCGGCCTGGTAGCTCGCATGGTTGAAGTAGTTCCAGCCGGTCTGCGCGCCCACGCCGCCGGGCAGGCTGGCGTTGAGGTTGATCTGCGCGCCGGTGGCGGGCGAGGTCGGGTTCTGCGCGATCGGCGCGCCGTTGCCGGCGGCGCAGTCGGGCGCGTTGCCGACGTGCTCGAAGCTGGCCCAGACGAAGCCGGGCTGGTCCACGGTCTTCTGCACCAGATGGAAGCCCACCAGGCCCCAGTAGACGCCGTCGGAATCCTGTTCGCAGTGCATCAGGGCCGCGGGACAGGGCGAGCCGCCGGGACCGTTGGCATCGGGCGGATTGGCCGGACCGAAGCGACGCCAGGCGGTCTTGAGCTCGACCGCGCCTGCGGAGGTGTCGGTGCTGGTGGTGGGCGGGAACCACACGCCGCCGGTTGCGCTGTTGGCGTTGAAGGCCTGCACCGCGGCGGCGAAACCGGACTTGGTGTAGAGGCCGTTGCCGGCGACGTAGTCGAAGAAGGTCTGGTTGACGCGGATGTCGTAGCTGGTGGTCTGTCCGGCCACGTCCAGCAGCAGGTAGCCATCACCGGCCTGGCTCTGGTTGTCGAAGCGGTTGAGCTGGGTCGGATTCAGCGGCTGGTAGGAACCCGGCCAGCTCGGCGCGCCGGAGGCGGTGAACAGCGTGTACCAGGGGGCGTAGCCCATGAAGCGCGGATGGCCGTTGCCGTCGTCGCCGACCAGCCAGAGGAAGTTGTTCATCGCGAACTGGTCGAGCAGGCAGTTCATCTGGCCCACGGTCAGGTTCTGCACGCTGAACTGCCCGGTCGCGGCCCAGAAGCTCGAACCGTCGGCGCTGCGCTGGAAGCTGTCGAAGGCGCAGGCGGTGGGATCGGAGGCCGCGGCCGCGTGGGCGCTGCCGGCGGCCAGAAGGGCCAGGGTCGTCACGGCCTTCGCGGCGGCGGAGGAGATGCGGTGGTGGCGGCGGACGGGACGGATCATGCGGGCGGCGCTCCGGGCAGGCGGGGGCGCGCGGCTGCGGCCCTCTCCTCCATCCCTCGCGCTGCGGCGCGAAAATCGATCAGTCCTGCCCCGCGATCCGGATCGAACCGCGCCGGGCGTGCCGGCAGGACGGCCGGCAGAGTCGGCCGCCCTGCCCCGCCCTCAGTCGGACGTTGCGCGCGCGGAACGGTCGGGGGCGCGGTCGAAGCGCAGGCGCTGGCCATCCCACCACAGCGGCTGGGCCTGCTGCGCCGGGTCGCCATCGTTGGTCATGGCGCCGCGCAGCTGCGCATCGAATCGGGTCTGAAGCAGATCCGCCGGCAGCGGCTTGCGCGCGCGCTGGGCGTCGGCGCGCTCGCCGACCGCGATCCAGGTGAACTGCGCATCGACGCGCCCCTCGCCGGCGGCGACGGTGAAGCCGTCGGTCGAGATCGACTCCAGGTACAGCGCGGTGGGCTTGCCGATGGCCGAGATGGTCACCGTCGGGGCCTCGCCCAGCAGGCGGCGGTAGCTGTCGCCGAAGGGTACGAAGACGGAACGGCCCTGGATGCGCGCGGTGCCGTTGTCGTAGACCTTGAGCGAGGGCGCGGTGACCGCGAACGCGGCCTCGCGGGTGCCGTCGGACTCGTTCAGCGGCGTGACCAGGTCGGCGCTGAAGCCGCTGGTGAACACGTCGCCCAGGTTGTAGGACGCGAACAGGGAGCCGGCGCTGACCGCACCCATTACTTCGCCATGCGACCAGGAGCCGATCAGGCCACCGTAGAAGCCGCCGCCGACGCCCTGCCGCTCGCCGCCCTCGGCCAGGCCTGCGCCGCTGCCGTAGGCGTTGCTGCCGTAGACGCCGAAGGTTGTTGCGGCGGAGGACTTGTAACCGAGCGCGCCCCAGTAGTTGCCACTGATCTCGGCGCCAAGCACGCCGCCGGTGCGGGTGAAGTCGTTGTAGCTCCAGCCGCCCACGCCGAAGGTGTAGGGATCGCCCCAGAAGTTCTGGCCCAGCACGCCGACGTTCGACTGTGCCTGCCCGTAGCTGGTCCCAGCGTTCTGTGAGTTGCGGTCGCGCTGGCCGTAGATGGCGGCCTGGCCGTCGCCGTTGATCGTTTGCTGCTGGCGGTAGACGTAGAGCTGGTAGGAAAACTGCGGCGGGAAGTTCACGGACAGGCTGGTGCCGTTGTCCTGGATCAGCGAGTTGCCCATGCTGGTGGCGCCGGTGAACTTCCCTACGTAGTTCACGCCGCCGACCACGGTGCCCGGCCCCTGCGGCCCGGTCGGTCCCTGGATACCCTGCGGGCCGGTCGGACCGACAAGGCCCTGCGGACCGGTCGGACCGATCGCGCCTTGCGGTCCGGTCGGACCCATCACGCCCTGTGGACCCGTCGGCCCAAGCGCACCCTGCGGACCGGTGGGACCGATCACCCCTTGCGGACCGGTCGGACCGATCGGACCGATCGCGCCCTGCGGGCCGGTCGGTCCCGCGACGCCCTGCGGACCGGTCGGACCGGCCACGCCCTGCGGGCCCACCGGACCGGGATTTCCGTCCAGCGCGTACTGCGCGACCGGCGCGGTCGAGATCGGCTGGCGCGGCAGCACGGTGCCGTTCACCGCCACCTCCAGGTAGCGCTGCGCACCGACGAAGGCGCCGGGAAAGGCCAGCGACACGGTGAACACGCCGTTGCTGACCGGGAAGGCCGGCTCCTCGATCGTCGTGCCCACCTGGTTGCCGCCGTTCTGGGCATCCCAGAGCGAAAAGCTCAGGTCGAAAGCGCCGTTCGCCGGCACGCCCGAGACCTCGAGCCGCCCCTGGTAGGTGAACTCGGGCAGCTGCACCGCCGCGCCTTGGATGGAGGCGCGGGCTTCGCCGATGGCCGCACCCAGACCGCCGAGCGCGACAGAGAGGGCCATAGCCAGAGCAGATGACTTCATCGCAGAAACTCCCAGGTTGTCGAACGGTGGTTCTCCGCCCCAGGCACTCGGGCCCAGGCAGGACGCACCGGCGGATTCAAGGTTGCGCGGGAGCATTGCACAGCGACGGCGCGACCCGAAAGTCCAGCCCGCGTGCGGGGTGTCGCCGCGACGGGTACGCTCGCCGCTGCCCCGCATTGACGCGTCCCGGATGGACCCAGCCCGCAGCCACATCGCCGCGCTCACCGGACTGCGCGGCCTCGCCGCGGCCTGGGTCGCGCTTTACCACGGTTGGCAGGCCGCGGGCGCACCGGCGCTGTCCTTGTTGGGCGTGGATGTCGCGCCCCTGTTCGGGGCTGGCTACTTCGGCGTCGACCTGTTCTTCGTCCTGTCGGGCTTCCTGC
>JANJTY010000007.1 GCA_024710865.1 Lysobacteraceae bacterium
GATGCGGAAGATCATCGCGGAAACGCCGCCGCGCCGCGACGCCGCAGCCGCCGCGGTCGGGCTCAGGCGGAGGGGTAGCCCTCCGGTGCCGAGATCCGGAACAGTCCGGCGCGTTCGCAGCGGCGCGCCAGGCGCAGCAGCTCGGCGTCGCGGCTGAGCAGCAGCGCGGCGTGGCCGGCCAGGGCGAGTTCGAGGAACTTCTGGTCGTCCGGGTCGCGGCAGCGCGGCAGTGCCGGCCAGGGCAGGGGACGCAGCGCCTCCCCGAGCGGCAGCACCAGCGCATCGAAGCGCTCGTGCAAGGCGGCGATCCGGGCCGAATCAAGGCCCAGTCCGGGATAGACGAGCACCCGGTGCCATTCGGCGCGGCAGGCCGTATCGGTCAGCGCGATGCAGCGCCGTGCGCCCAGATCCGCGCGCAGCGCTGCGCAGCGCGGGTCGTCGAACAGCAGCAGGTCGAGCCAGACGTTGGTGTCCAGCACGAGACGCGGCAGGGCGGGATCGAACTCGGAGGTGTGCGGCACGCGGCATTGTGCCGCGCGCCGGCTTGCCCGTGCGCGAGTCGCGCCGGATGATGGGCGGCATGAATAGCTCCAGACCTTGTGCCGTTCCAGTCGCCGCGGTTCTCTTCCTGCTGGCTTCGCCCGCGTTCGCGCTGGAGGGCGATTGGCGCATCGCGCTGTCGCGCGCGGCTCCGTGGGCAACGGATGCGGGCGCCGCGCAGGCGATGGTCGGCGCGCGTTTCGCGCTGCGCGAGGGGCGGGCCTCGGGCCCCGGCCCCTTGAGCTGCGGGCAGGCGCGCGTGCAGGCGATCGTCTCGCCGCCCGAGGGCCTGTTCCAGGGCGGCCTGCCCGTGCCCGCGCGCGACGCGGCGGCGCTCGGCCTTGCCGCCGTCGAGGTGCCCGGCTTCCGCCTGGAGTGCGACAGCGGCAGCTTCGATTTCCACCAGGCCGACGCCGACACCGTGCTGCTGGCGCTGGACAACCGCATCCTGAGCTTCAGCCGCGCGCCCGGCGCGCTGGCGCCGCAGGACGCGCCCGAAGCGCGGGTGCAGGCCCTGCTGGAGCAGCACTTCGCGGGCGACATGGGATTTCTGGCCGACGGCGCAGCCGCCAAGGCGGCCTGGCTGACCAGCGAGCTGCAAGCCCGCATCGACGCCTATTTCGCGCGCGGCTGGCCGGACGACGAGGTGCCACCGATCAACGGCGATCCCTTCACCGACAGCCAGGAATACCCGACGCGCTTCGCGGTGCAGGCGGCGCGCATCGAGGGAGACGTGGCCGAGGTGCCGGTGCGCTTCGCCGATGCCTATGCGGGGCGCGAACTGCTCTACCGACTTCGCCGTGAGGCGGGCGGGTGGCGGATCGACGATATCGACTACGGACGCGGCGAACACTTCTCCGGACTGCTCGCGGTCAGCGTCGATTGAGGGCGTCGAGGGCGCACGGCGCCCGCCTCAGTCGAGCGTGAGCAGCGCGTCCAGCGCCAGGCGCAGCATCGTCTCCAGTCCGTGTTCGCGCAGCGCCGGGTCCATCGCTTCGTGCCGACGCAGGTGGTCGGAGACGGTGAGCAGGGCGGCGGCCTCGGCGCCGTGCTCGGCCGCGGCGCCGTAGAGTCCGGCGGCCTCCATCTCGATCGCGAGGATGCGCATGCGCCCCAGCGTGTCGACCAGGCCGGCATCGGGCGAGTAGAACAGGTCGCTGGAGAACACGTTGCCGACGCGCAGCGGCAGCGATTGCGAGGCGGCCTGCTCGGCGATCGCTGCCAGCATCGGCCAGCTCGCGGTGGCGGCGTAGTCGTAGCCGGAGAGGCGCAGCCGGTTCACGCCCGAATCGGTGCCCGCGCCCAGCGCCAGCACCAGGTCGCCGAGGGCGAGATCCTCCGCCACCGCGCCGCAGGTGCCCACGCGCAGGATGCGGCGCACGCCGTAGTGGCGGATCAGCTCGGTCGCGTACAGGCTGCAGGAGGGGATGCCCATGCCGCTGCCCATCACCGAGACGCGCCGGCCGCGGTAGTGGCCGGTGTAGCCGAGCATGTTGCGCAGGCCGCAGACCTGTTCGGCCCGGTCGAAGAAGCGCTCGGCGATGGCGCGCGCGCGCAGCGGATCACCGGGCATCAGCACGGTCTCGGCGAAGGCACCCGGCGCGGCGTCGATGTGGGGAGTGGGCATGGAGTCACGGACCGGTTGTGCCGCTATCGAGCGAGTGCTGCGGCGTCAGGCGGAGAGCGTTCTTGGCCACGGATGAACACGGAAAAACACGGATAAGAACCGATTGAATGAGCGGTGGTGTTTCTGCGCCGCCCACAAGGCTGCGCCGAGCGCCCTGTCGACTCTTTTTTCCCCGCTCCTGATCCGTGTCTATCCGTGTTCATCCGTGGCCAACCTGGGCTTTGAAGGGCGATGAACCTTGGAAGACACGCGCTCGGAGCAGTGGTGCACACAGGCTGTTTCACGGGCGCGGTCCGATGCATCGCTGCAGGCCGCGTTCGTCCGCTTGATCGGCGCTCATCCGTGTTCATCCGTGGCCAACTCGCCTTTCCGCTGTACGCCCAGAAACGCAGCGCCACAGTCCAGCGGCGCCAGCCCGAACCAGCTCGCGAGGCTTTGGCCGATGTCGGCGAAGCTCCCGCGCCGGCCGATGTCGCCCGCTTCGAGGCCGGGCGCGAAGGCGAGGATGGGCACGTGCTCGCGGGTGTGGTCGCTGCCCGGCCAGGTCGGGTCGTTGCCGTGGTCGGCGGTCAGGATCAGCAGATCGCCGCGGCCCAGCAGGGCGCTCAGGCGCGGCAGCAGGGCGTCGAAGCGCTCCAGCGCATCGGCGTAGCCCTCGACGTCGCGGCGGTGGCCGAAGTCCTGGTCGAAGTCGACCAGGTTGGTGAAGACGAGGGTCCGATCGCCGGCCTGCTCGAAGGCCTGCGCGGTGGCCTCGACGAGGTCGGGCAGGCCGTGCGCCTTCACCGCGCGCGAGATGCCGCGGCCGGCGAAGATGTCGGGGATCTTGCCCACGCCGACCACGCTGCCGCCGGCGTCGAGCAGGCGATCGAGCAGGGTGGGCGCGGGCGGCGGCACGGCGTAGTCGTGCCGGTTGGTGGTGCGCGCAAAGCCGCGCTGCGCATCGCCGAGGAAGGGCCGCGCGATGACCCGGCCGATGCGGTACGGATCGACCAGGCGGCGCGCGACGGCGCAGACCTCGTACAGGCGCTCCAACCCGAAGCCCTGCTCGTGCGCGGCGATCTGCAGCACCGAGTCGGCCGAGGTGTAGACGATGGGCTTGCCGCTGGCGAGGTGCGCCGCGCCGAGGCGCTGGATGATCTCGGTGCCCGAGGCATGGCAGTTGCCCAGCACGCCGGGCAGGCCGGCTTCGCGCACCAGGGCTTCAATCAGCTGAGGCGGGATGCTGTGCTCGCGCTGGCGGAAATAGCCCCACTCCTCCAGCACCGGCACGCCCGTCATTTCCCAGTGGCCGGAGACGGTGTCCTTGCCGCTCGAGCGCTCGCGCGCGCTGCCCCAGCGCGCGATGGGTGGCTCGACGCGATGCAGGCCGCAGGGAAAGCGCCCGCTCACCTGCGCAGCGGCGTGGCCGAGGCAGAGCGCGAGCAGGTTCGGGATCGCCAGCGGCCGGCCGCGGCCGCCTTCGGCCGATGGCGTGCGGCAGTGGCAGGCGATGTGGCCGAGGGTGTCGGCGCCGGCGTCGCCGAAGCGCGCCGCATCCGGCAGGGCGCCGATGCCGAGCGAGTCGAGCACGACCAGCAACGCGCGGCTCATGCGGCCTCCCGCCGATCCGCCCCGATGCGCTCGCGCAGGAGCGGCGCCGGCGGCCTCGCTTCGGCCTCGATCCGCAGCGCCGCGCGCAGCGCCGCCGCAGCACGTTCGAAGTCGGCCTCGTCGGCCGCATGCACCAGCGCCAGCGGCCGCGTGGAATCGACGCGCGTGCCGATGGCGGCGAACTGCGAGAAGCCGACGCGGGTGTCGATGCGCTGCCCCGGCCCGGTGCGGCCGCCGCCCAGGCCAACCAGGGCGAGGCCGATGGCGCGCGCATCGGTCGCCGCGACGACGCCGGCGCGCGCGGGAAATACCGGTCGCACCACGGGCGCGGCGGGAAAATCGAAGCGCGGCGCGAACACGTCGCGCGGCCCGCCCAGCGCCGCGACCATGCGCGCAAAGCGTTCGGCCGCCGCGCCGCTGGC
Organism: Lysobacteraceae bacterium; assembly: GCA_024710865.1. GTDB lineage: Bacteria > Pseudomonadota > Gammaproteobacteria > Xanthomonadales > Xanthomonadaceae > JANJTY01. The sequence continues at coordinate 4,183 of JANJTY010000007.1, forward strand.
CAGGCTCTGGCGCAGGCGTCGCTCGGCCTCGGCTGCCGTCGCAGCGAGTCCGCCCGCGAGCAGCAGCTCGCTGCC
>JANJTY010000058.1 GCA_024710865.1 Lysobacteraceae bacterium
GAAATGATCGCATGAAGCGCCTCGCCATCGGACTGTTGCGTGGTTACAAGCGTTACCTGAGCCCTCTGCTGGGGCAGCATTGCCGTTTCCATCCGAGTTGCTCCGACTACATGCGTGAAGCCGTCGAACTGCACGGCACGGCACGCGGGATCTGGCTGGGGCTCAGGCGTTTGGGCCGCTGCCACCCGCTCCACCCCGGCGGCTTCGATCCGGTTCCGGGTTCGGTACCGCCCTCGCCGCCGCCTGTCGCATGAGCCGGTCACGGGCACGGCGACACCGGCAGCACCTCGCCTCGCTGCTGCTGGCCTGCGGCAGCGCTGGCGCACTGGAGCTTCCCGCAACGGCGCCGCAGGGCGCGCTGGTCCTGGGCCGGGTCGAGGCCGGCAGCGAGGTCCGCGTCGATGCGCGCAGTGTCCGGGTCGACGCGGAGGGCCGCTTCGCGTTCGGCATCGCACGCGATCGAGAGGCGGCGGTCGAGGTCGAGGCCATTCCACCGGCCGGAGAGCCTCGCCTCGCCCAGGTCCAGGTCAGCCGCCGCGAATGGCGGATCGAGCGGGTCGATGGCCTGCCGCAGCAAACCGTTACGCCCGATCCCGAGGTGGCCGCGCGCATCGCGCGCGAGCAGGCGGCGGTCAACGCCGCGCGCGAGCGGGACGATCCGCGCAGCGATTTCGCGGACGGTTTCCGGCGGCCAGTCGAAGGTGGCCGCATCAGCGGCGTCTACGGCAGCCAGCGCATCCTCAACGGCGAGCCGCGCGCACCGCACCTGGGGCTGGACATCGCGATGCCGACCGGCACGCCGGTTCTGGCACCGGCCGATGGGATCGTGAGTTTCGCCCAGACCGACCTGGTGCTCACCGGGGGTACGGTCCTGATCGACCATGGCCACGGCGTCAGCTCCAGCTACCTGCATCTGTCGCGCATCGACGTCAGCGTCGGGCAGCGGGTCGAAGCCGGAGAGCGCATCGGCGCGATCGGCGCCACCGGACGTGCGTCGGGGCCGCACCTGCATTGGGGCCTGAACTGGTTCGACGTCAGACTCGATCCTGCCCTGCTGATCGACTGAGCCCGCACTGCGGTTACACTGCGCCGGCCGCGGGCGCGCAAGGGACGTTTCCGCCGCCCGGCGCTCGGGAGGCATGGCGCCTCCCGGGCATGCATCGAACGGAACCGGGGGACACTGCATGCACGTCGCCGAAGACGCACCGATGGTGCGTCAACCCACCCTCTTGCAGGCGTGGATTCCACTCCTGGCGCTAATGGCGCTGCTGGCGCTCTCCGTGCACCTGTTCGGCAACGATTCGTCCTATGGTCCGAACCAGATCGCGCTGCTGCTGTGCTGCGGACTGGCCGGATTGGTCGGGCTGCGCAACGGCTGGCGCTGGAAGCACATCCAGGAGGCCATGAGCCACGGCGTGATGCTGGCCGCACCGGCGATGTTCATCCTGCTCGGCGTGGGTGCGCTGATCGGCACCTGGGTGCTGTGCGGCACCGTGCCGACCCTGGTGCACTACGGCATGCAGCTGATGCACCCCTCGTTCTTCTATCCGGCGGCCTGCCTCGTGTGTGCCGTGGTGGCGCTGGCCATCGGCAGTTCCTGGACCGTGGCCGGCACGCTGGGCGTGGCGCTGATGGGCGTTGCCGCGGGCCTGGGCCTGTCGCCTGTGTTCACCGCCGGCGCGGTGATCTCAGGCGCTTACTTCGGCGACAAGATGTCGCCGCTCTCGGACACCACCAACCTGGCACCGGCCGCGGCGGGAAGTGAGCTGTTCGCGCATATCCGACACATGGTCTGGACGACGGGACCGAGCTTCGCCCTGGCCCTGCTGCTGTTCGTACTGTTCGCGCTGGGCCACAACGATTCCGACGCCGCCGGATTCGACCAGCTCAGCCAGGCCCTCGCCGTGCAGTTCAACCCCGGCCTGCACCTGCTCATTCCCCTCGTGGTGGTGCTGGTGCTGGCGATCCGGCGCGTACCGGCTTTCCCCAGCATCGCCATCGGCGCGCTCGTCGGTGGACTCTGCGCGGTGCTGTTCCAGCCAGACAGCACTGCCGCGCTCGGTGCTTCCGACGGTCGCTCGCACGGCATGGCCCTGTTCGCCGGCGCCTGGAAGGCGCTGTTCGGCGGCTACAGCGGCGCCAGCGGCAGCGAAGCGGTGGATGAACTGCTCAACCGCGGCGGCATGGCCAGCATGCTCAACACCATCTGGCTGATCCTCTGCGCCATGGCCTTCGGCGCGGTGATGGAACGCACCGGCCTGCTCGAACGCATCATCCGCAGCGTGCTGGCGGCGGCGAAGAGCACCGGCTCGCTGATCGTCGCGACCCTGGCCACGGCGGTCGGGACGAACGTCGTCGCGGCCGACCAGTACCTGGCGATCGTCCTTCCCGGACGCATTTACAAGCCCGAATACGAACGCCGCGGCCTGGCGCCGGAGAACCTCTCGCGCGCGCTGGAGGATGCCGGCACCCTGACCTCGCCCCTGGTGCCCTGGAACACCTGCGGCGCCTACATGGCCGCCACCCTCGGCGTGGCCACGCTCGATTACCTGCCTTACGCTTTCTTCAACCTGCTCAATCCGATCGTGGCCGGCATCCTCGCTTATGCCGGCTTCAAGATCCTGCACCTGCAGCCACCAACGCCGCAGGTCCTGCACAAGCAGTAAGCCCCCGTCGACGACAACGGAATCCGATCCATGGACAAGTCCTCCATCCACGGCATGTGGTCCTCGCGCCTGGCCTTCATCCTGGCCGCCACCGGCTCGGCCGTCGGCCTGGGCAACATCTGGCGCTTCCCCTACATGGCCTCGGACAACGGCGGCGGCGCCTTCGTGCTGATCTACCTGTCCTGCATCCTGTTCGCCGGCCTGCCGATCCTGATGGCCGAGATCCTGCTCGGGCGCAACGGGCGCACCAGTCCGGTCAATGCCCTGACCCAGGCCGCCGAACAAAGCGGGCGCAGCCGCTTCTGGACCCTGCCCGGCTGGATGGGCATGGTCGCCGGCGTGCTGATCCTGAGCTTCTACAGCGTGGTCGCGGGCTGGACGCTCTACTACGCCTGGCTCTACGTGCTGCAGCTGTTCGGCGGCGCGCCGATCGCCGATCCGGGAGCGACCTTCGGTGCCCTGCTCGGTGATGCCGGACTGCTGACCTTCTGGCACGCGATCTTCATGATCATGACCGTGGTCGTGGTCGCCTTCGGGGTCGAGAAGGGCCTGGAGCGCGCGGTGAAGTTCCTCATGCCCGCGCTGCTCGCCATGCTGCTGGTGCTGCTCGGCTACGGCGCCACCACCGGCAACCTGGGCCAGGCCGCCAGCTTCCTGTTCGTGCCCGACTTCTCCGCCATCAGCGGCGAGGTCTACCTGCGCGCCATGGGCCAGGCCTTCTTCAGCCTGAGCCTCGGCATGTGCGCGATGATGACCTACGGCGCCTACCTTCCGAAGGGCATCTCGGTCGGTCGCGTGGGCCTGATCGTGGCGCTGTCGGACACCGGCGTCGCCCTGCTCGCCGGCATGGCGATCTTCCCCATCGTCATCCAGTTCGCGATCGAGCCCAGCGGCGGAGGTCCGGGCATGATCTTCACCGCCCTGCCGCTCGCCTTCGACCAGATGGGCGCGATCTTCGGCCTGGTCTTCTTCGCCCTGCTCGCGGTCGCGGCCTGGACCAGTTCGATCTCCCTGCTCGAACCCACGACCGCCTTCCTGGTCGAGCGCACCCGCCTCAGCCGCAAGACCGCCGCAATCGGCATGGCCGCGCTGACCTGGGTGGTCGGCCTGGTCTCGGTGCTGTCCTTCAACCACTGGTCGCACATCCGGCCCTTCGGCCTGGACCTGATGACCCTGATCGAACGCATCGCCAACGACCTGATGCTGCCGCTCGGCGGCCTGCTGATCGCGATCTTCGCTGGCTGGCGCCTGTCGGGCCGGATCAGCCGCGAGGAGCTCGCCGACCTTCCGGACTGGCTTTACCGCACCTGGCTGTGGGTGGTGCGCGTCGTGGCGCCGGTGGCGGTGACGTTCGTGTTCTGGCAGGCGCTGCGGCCGATCGTGCGCCAGCTCATGGGCGGGTGACGGGCGAAACGGGCAGCCACATTCAGGCGGCCCCGCCCTGCTGCGCCTCGAGCGCTTCCCAGCGCGCGTAGGCGATCTCCAGCTCCTGCTGCAGCGCGCCGAGGCGCTCGCCGTCGGCGGCGATGTCGGCGGCGGGACGCTGGTAGTACGCGGGCTCGGCCATGGCTTCGGTGCGCGCGGCGACGTCCGACTCGAGCGCCTCGATCCGTGCCGGCAGCTGCTCCAGTTCGCGCGCGTCCTTGTAGCTCAGCTTGCGGCGCGCCGGAAGACCAAGGTCAGCGTACGTTTTCCCGCTGTCGGGCGTCGGTTCCTTCGGCCGGGCCGGTGACGAATCCTGGCCCCGGCTTCGCTCCCAATCGCTGTAGCCGCCGACGTACTCGCCGACCCGGCCCTCCCCCTCCATCACCAGGGTCGAGGTGACCACGGCGTCGAGGAAGTCGCGGTCATGGCTGACCAGCAGCAGGGTGCCGGGATACTCGGCGAGCTGTTCCTCCAGCAATTCGAGCGTCTCGGCGTCGAGGTCGTTGGTGGGCTCGTCCAGCACCAGAAGGTTTCTTGGACGGGAGAACAGCCGTGCCAGCAGCAGGCGGTTGCGCTCGCCGCCGGAGAGGCGCGAGATCGGCGCGCGCGCGCGCTCCGGGCTGAAGAGGAAGTCCTGCAGGTAACCGATGACGTGCGTGCGGCGGCCGTTGACCTCGATGAACTCGCGCCCCTCGGCGACGTTGTCGAGCGCGTTCCAGTCCTCGCGCAGCACCGCGCGGTACTGGTCGAAGTAGGCGATCTCGATGCCGGTGCCGAGGCGCACCTCGCCCTGCTGCGGCGCCAGCTGGCCCAGCAGCAGGCGCAGCAGGGTGGTCTTGCCGCTGCCGTTCGGGCCGATCAGACCGATGCGGTCGCCGCGCATCACCACGGTGGAGAAATCCGTGACGATGGGCCGGTCGGCGAAGGAGAAACCGACGCCGATCGCCTCGATCACCTTGCGCCCGGAGCGCGCCGCCTCGGCCACTTCCAGTTTGGCGTTGCCCTGGCGCTCGCGCCGCTGCGCGCGCTCCACCCGCATCGCCTTGAGCCGGCGCACGCGGCCTTCGTCGCGCGTGCGGCGGGCCTTGATGCCCTGCCGGATCCAGGCCTCCTCCTGCGACAGCAGCTTGTCGAAGCGGGCGTTCTCCAGGGCCTCGGCATTGAGCCGCTCGTCCTGGCGACGGCGGTACTCGTCCCAGTCGCCCGGCCAGCTGGTGACCTGGCCGCGGTCGATCTCGACGATGCGCGTGGCCAGCGCGCGCAGGAAGCGGCGGTCGTGGGTGACGAACACGACGCTGCCGCGGAAGGCCTTCAGGAAGCCCTCCAGCCACTCGATCGAGGCGATGTCGAGGTGGTTGGTGGGTTCGTCCAGCAACAGCAGATCGGGTTCGGACACCAGCGCACGCGCCAGCAGCACGCGGCGCTTGAGCCCGCCCGAGAGCGCATCGAAGGCGACCTCGCCCTCGAGGTCCAGCCGATCGAGCACCTCGCCGACGCGACGGTCGAGCGACCAGGCGCCCGCCGCTTCGATGCGGGTTTGCAGATCCGCGAGCGCAGCTGCATCGACGTCGTCCGCGTGCCCCAGTCGATGCCACTCGGCCAACAGCGGCCCGGCCTCGCCCAGGCCCTCGGCCACGACGTCGAACACGCTGCCCCCGAGTCCGGCCGGCACCTCCTGTGCCAGTCCGGCCACGCGCAGGCCCGATTCGCGCAGGATGCGGCCATCGTCGGGCTGGGCCTCGCCGGCGATGAGGCGCAGCAAGGTCGACTTGCCGGCGCCATTGCGACCGATCAGGGCGATGCGTTCGCCCGACTCGATGGATAGATCGGCGGCGTCGAGCAGCAAGGGGCCGCCGACGCCGAAGTCGACGCGTTGCAGGGTGAGCAGGGGCATGCGCGCATTCTACCGTTCCGCGCGCACCAACACCCCCCCGCCGTGCCGCATCAGCCCGGGGCGCCGGACCCCGCCGCGGCCAGCGCCGCCTTGAGCGCCTGCGCCACGTCTTCCTTGCTACCGCGCTTGAGCGCCTGGCCGCCGCGCGAGAGCTCGAAGCACACCAGCTCCTCGCTGCCGTCCTCCTGGCGACGCACGATGCGGCTGACCAGGAACTCGCCCTTGCGGCCGACCGGAACGCGCACCGCGGCGGGCTTGGCAGGCGTCGGGGCGGCAACCCGGGGCCGCGGTGCATCGCGCGGTTCCACGGTCTCGAACAGGGCAGGTTCGGTCGATGCCGGACGCGGCGCGACGGTATCGAACAGCGCCGGCGCCGCAGCACGTGGTTCGACCGTCTCGAAGGGCAAGCCGCCGGCCACCGCTTGGGGCGAGCCGACGACCGGCGGCAAGGGCGCACTCGAGGCCGCGACCGCGCGCACGCGAGCTGTGGCGTCGCGCACCGGATCCGGCGCTGCCGGCTCCGGCGCCGCCGCGTCGACCGCGCGTGTCGACGGCTTCCACTCCAGGGGCGGCAGATCGGACGACGCCTCGGTCACCGACGGCGGCTTGCCTGCCGCGGTCCGCGCCGCGGCAGGCGCGGAAGATGCTGCAGGCGCTGGCGGCAGATCGGCCAGCGCCGCCAGCGGGGCCCCCGCCGGCAGCGGCAGGGGCGCACCGCTGGCCAGCGCCATGCGCTCCGCGGCCCGCTGCCGCGCTACCTCGGCCGCCTCGGCGATGCGCCGGGCCTTGCGCTGCGTTGCCTCCATGCCGCGCCGTCGGTTGATCGCCCAGACGATCAGACCGGCCAGCGCCATGGCGACCAGCGCGGCGATCCATGGCCGTGCCGACAGCCAACCCAGCACGATGGCGACGCCGCCGGCGAACAGTCCGAACACGGCGGCAACCACCATCAGCGCGCGCTCGACCAGTCCGCCGACCAACGGAATCATGCCGATCACCGCGCCCAGCCAGCTCGCCACGCCGACTGCGCCGATCACGGCACCGATCAGGCCGAGGATACGCAACAGTTTGGTGCTGCTGGCATTGAGCGCCTGTGCGTCGGAGACCATGTGGCTGGCGTCCTGCGTGCCGCCCATGGCCAGCACGAACGGTTGCCCGTCCGGCGCGGTCCACGGACGCAGCCCATCGCCGCTCTGCACCGCGATGACCGAGAGCGGGAAGTCGCTGCGCAGCTCGAAGAAGTTCGCGGTGAGGTCGCCAAGCTCCTCGACGTCGGAATCGGGATTGCCCTTGTAGTAGGTACCGGCATCGATCCGGTACCAGCCCTGCGCCCTCATCACCGCGTTGGGCTCGGGCAGCGACTCGATCATCTGCGGCCAGTTGCCGAGGTCCTCGGTCCGCTCGGCGTAGCCCATCTCGTCCAGCGCCTGCTCCGCGACCTGCTCGAGGTCGAAGCGGTAGGGCCCGAGGCGCGCGTCGGACGCGAAGTAGCTTTCGCTCTCCAGCGCCGGGCGTGGATTCTGATGCCCGGCCGGCTCCTCGAACTCGCTGGAGTCGTGGTACTCGGAATCCCAGCCGAGCTCGTACACCATCCGGCTGCGCTTGTTCTTGCCGCGGCCTTCGGTCTCCTCGAACTCGATCCACTGGTACATCTCGACGTAGCGGTACAACGCCACGCCGGTGGATTGCAGTCCGAACTGCACATCGCGCGCGCCGCTGGCGCTGGCGACGCGACCGGACACGTGCACCAGTCGTCCTTCCAGGGCCGGATCGATCGCGCCAGCGGGCGCCACGACCACCTCGCGCCCGATCTGGTCGAGCGCATCGGCCTGGCTCTTGCTGGCACCCTCATTCCAGAACAGCAGGTAGAGCGAGGCCAGAAAGATCAGCCCTGCGCCGAAGCGCCGGGTAAGCCCGCCACCCGAGCGCCAGCCACCGCCGGATTCTTCGCCCCCATCCTCGCCTGATTCGACATCTGCTTCGTCCAGCACGCCGCCCCCTTGCATTCCCTTGACCGGGAAGAACCGGAGTATAGGCAAGCGATAACCGGAACGTGCGCCGAATCACGCTTTCACGCCGCGTGGATTGTGACTTTTTGCAACGTGCGGTCGGTCGCCCACGGTCGCGGGAAACGCTACCGGGTATTCAGCGCGAACGCGCCAGCCGTTCGATCGCAGCGTTGTTGTGGCGCACGACCTCGGCGCCCTGACGCCCGGCCAGATGCACCAGCGCCGCGCCGACCTGCGCGGCGGGAATGGCGCCCAGCCGCCGCAGCGGCCCGATCATCAGGGGATTCCAAAGCGGCGCCAGCCGCTGCCAGAAACGCTCGCCCGGTCGAGCGGGCCCGTCGCGTTCGCCCAGCAGCAGGCCCGGGTGGAGGAAGTCGGCACGCTCGAAGCCGAGGGCAAGGATGCCGGTTTCCATCTCGCCCTTCACGCGCAGATAGAAGCTGGGAGAAGCGGGGTCGGCGCCGATCGAGGAAACCACCACCGCCTGGCGCGCGCCGTGCTGGTGCGCGATGCCGGCCAGGGCGAGGACCAGATCGCGATCCACGCCTGCAAAGGCCGCCTCCGAACCGGCCTCGGCGCGGGTCGTGCCGAGCGCGCAGAGGAAGCTCTCCAGGCGAACGCCCTCGTCGCGAAGGATACGTTCGACTTGGGCCAGGCCTGCCGGCGTGTCGACGCGGGCAACGATGGGCCGCAGCCGCTCGTGCTGGACGTGCGGTGCGCGCCGCCCCGGCGCGTAGACCCGGAAGCCCTCGCGCGATGCGCGCTCCAGCAGGTGCGGCAAGGCCTGGCGACCAACCAGACCGGTCGCGCCGATCAGCATCACATGCCCGTTAGCGTCCACGCGCCCTCCCGCGCAAGCCGAAGGTGACAGTCTACGACCAGCGCCCCCGGCGCAGGCCAGCGTCACGCCGACCCATACTCTCGCAGCGGGGCGGGCAACGCATCGCCTTCACCCGCTTCGCGCTGAACTTGCACAACCCGATCCCTGCCAGGCTCCGATGACGATGTACCACCGTGCCCGTTTGGCCATGCGCTCCGCGTTGGCGTTCGCGCTCGCGCTGCTGTTGTCCGCGTGCCTCAATACCGGCGACGCGCGACGCCCCATCCCAACCGAAACGTTGGTCGGCAGCGCATCCCGCGGCGACATCCTCGTCATTGTCCTGCCCGGACGCTGGGATGATCTGGAGGTGATGTCGGAGGCGGGTATCGCACAGGCCATCGGCACGGCTTGGCCCGAAGCCGACGTGCTGCTGGCCGGTGCCACCCTCGCCTACTACATGGAGGGCGGCCTCGCGCCACGGCTGCACGCCGAGGTGGTGGCCCCCGCGCGCGAGCGCGGCTACCGCGAGATCTGGCTGACCGGCGCCTCGATGGGCGGCTTGGGCACGCTGCTGTATGAACGCCAGTACCCCGGCGAGCTCGACGGCCTGGTCCTGCTCGCCCCCTTCCTCGGCGACCGCGGCCTGTTCCGGGAAATCATGGGCGCGGGCGGGGTTGCCGGCTGGGAACCCGGCCCGGCGCCGGCGGAGATCAACCGCCGCAACTACCAGCGCGAACTCTGGCGCTACCTCAAGACCTGGACCGTGAAGCCCGAACTGGGCCGCCGAGCCTGGATCGCCTACGGCAGCGAGGACCGCCTGCGCAAGGCCGTCCCGGTGTTCGCGCCGCTGGTGCCGCCGGAACAGGTGCTGGAGCGCCCCGGAGGTCACGCCTGGACGGTCTGGGTTCCGGCCGCCGCCGAGGTCTTCGCCAGCGTGCGCACGCGCAGGATCGAGGTGCGGTAGCGCGTCAGAAGCCGACGGCGACCGCCACGCCCAGGGCCACCAGTGCGCCGGCCATCAACAGCCCGAAGAAGGGCAGCAGGAAGCGGATCCAGACGCCCCAGTCCAGCCGTGCCGCCCCCAGCGCACCCATCAGGACCGCGCTGGTCGGGACGACCAGGTTGGTCAAGCCATCGCCCAGTTGGAAGGCCAACACCGTGACCTGGCGCGATACGCCGACCAGGTCGCCCAGCGGCGCCATGATCGGCATGGTCAGCGCGGCCTGACCCGAGCCCGAGGGCACGAAGAAATTGATGGTCGACTGCACCGCGAACATCAGCCAGGCCGAGAGCAGTTCGGGCACCTCGTCGACCACGCCGGCCAGGGTGTACAGCACCGTGTTCATCACCGAAGGCGTCTGCGGATCGGTGCCGCCCATCAGCAGCACCAGACCCTTGGCGAGGCCCACCACCAGGGCGGCCGGCAGCAGTCCGGCCGCGCCCGCGCGGAAGGCTTCGGCCATCGCGTTCAGGCTCATGCCCTCGACCCGCCCCAGCACGCTCAGCAACCCGATGGCCAGGCCGAGCGCGAAGAACTGCGCCGCGATCTCGGGAATGTAATACGCGTGCACGGTCACGCCCCAGATCACCCAGGCGAGACCGATGAACAGCAGCAGGCAGTTGAGCGCGTCGACGGCGCCGAAGCGCACCTCGAGGCGCTCCGCTTCGATCGCCTGCAGCGCGCGGTAATGCTCATCAGTGGACCAGGAGGGCGAGGATGTCGGCGCGGCCCTGACCCGTTGCGCATGCCAGAGCGTGAAGCCGGCGCCGAGCAGGGTGAAGCCCGCCCACATCGCAAGTCGGAAACCGGAACCCGAGAGCGGCTGCAGGTCGGCGATGCCCTGCGCGATCGCAACCGAGAATGGATTCATCCAGGACGTGGCGAATCCGATCTGGGTTGCAACCAAGGTGACCAGCACTGCCGTGATGGCGTCGAAGCCGAGGCGGACCATGAGCGGCGCCAGCAGCAGAATGAAGGGGATCGTTTCCTCGCCCATCCCGAACACGGCTCCGCCCAGCGAGAACAGGAAGAACAGCATCGGCAGCAGCACGATCGGGTTGGCCTGGCTGCGGCGGATCAGCGCGCGTAGTCCGCGGTCGATGCTGCCCGTGCGCAGGATGATGCCGAAGGCGCCGCCCACGATCAGGAGGAAGGCGACGACGCCAACAGCCGAACTGGTCCGCCCCCCCGATACCAGGCCCTCGAACGGCAGGTTCATCAGTCCCTGGCGTTCCTTGTCGCTGGAGAACAGTGCAGCCGGCGCCAGCGGGGCCGGCTCATAGCGAAAGCTGCCGAGGTCTACCCGCTGATGGCCGCCGACGTCCTGCACATCGAACCGTCCGGTCGGAACCACCCAGCTCAGCAGGGCCAGGACGAGCGCAAGCCCAAACAGCAGCACAAGGGTGTCGGGCATGGCCCATGCGCCGCCCAGGCGTGCTGAGGGCTCGGTCGGTAGGGAGGTCATTCTCGCGCTTGCCCTTCGGTCGGACCGTCGATGATAAACGCATGCGTTCGCAGTCCAGCCAACAGGTTCGCCAGGCCGCATCCGGCCCGGCAGCCGGGCGGCGCGTATGCTGGCCTTCCACCGTCCGGGATCCCGACCATGCCACGCGGTTCACTCGCCCTGTGTCTCATGCTTGCCCTGCCCTGCAGCGCGCCCCTACAGGCGCTGGACCTCGATTCCACGACCGTCGTCGACCTGAGCCATGCCTACAATTCGAAGACGATCTACTGGCCAACCTCGCCGACCCACTTCGAACTGCGCGAGCTCGCGCACGGCGAGACCGAGGGCGGCTATTTCTACGCCGCGAACGCGTATTGCTCGCCCGAGCACGGCGGCACCCACCTCGACGCGCCGATCCATTTCGCGAAGGACGGCCAGACCGCCGAGCAGATCCCGCTGCGCCGGCTGGTGGGCCCCGCCATCGTGATCGACGTTTCGCAGGCGGCGGCCGCCGATCCGGACTACCGGCTGCAGGTCACCGATGTCGAAGCCTTCGAGCAGGAGCACGGGCGGATCGAGGCCGGCACCCTGGTGCTGCTGCGCACCGGCTGGAGCCAGCGCTGGCCCGACCGCAAGGCCTACCTCGGCGACGACACCCCGGGGGACGCCTCGAACCTGCACTTCCCGAGCTACGGCGAGGCCGCCGCGCGCCTGCTGGTGGAGGAACGCGGCGTTGCCGCGCTCGGGGTGGACACGGCCTCGATCGACTACGGCCAATCGCGCGATTTCATCGTCCACCGCATTGCCGCCGCGCACGATGTGCCGGGCTTCGAGAACCTCACCGGCCTGGAGCAGCTACCTCCGCGCGGCGCCAGCGTGATCGCGCTGCCGATGAAGATCGAGGGCGGATCGGGTGGCCCCTTGCGCGCGATCGCGCTGGTGCCCGGGGAGCCTTCAGCGCCCTGACCGCCTGGCCTGCTTACTCGCCGCGCAGGGCCAGCATCGGATCGATGCGCGCAGCGCGACGCGCCGGCAGCCAACAGGCCGCCAGCACGACCAGGGCGAAGGCCAGGGCGAGCGCCAGCAGCGGCAGCATCGACCCTGCCTGGCCACCGAACAGACCACCCAGTCGCGGCCACAGCAGCGCGGCCAGGGCCAGGCCGGGCACGCCACCGAGCAGGCTCAGGCGAAGCCCGTCGCGCAGCATTCCACGCGTGAGCTGGCCACCGCGCGCACCCAGGGCCATGCGCAGGCCGAACTCCCGCTGGCGCACCGCCACCGCGCCGGCGATCAGTCCATACAGCCCGGCCAGGCTGGCCAGCAGCGTCATCGCAGCGAAGCTGCCCAGCACGATCGAGAAGAAGCGCGGCTGCCAGCGGCCGGTATCGCCGGCCGCGGCCGGCCGCAGCGGTTCGAGGGTGAAGTCGGGATCGACGCTGGCCACGACCTCGCGCAGCGCCGGCTCCAGGGCCTGTCCGGGCCGGCCCCGGACCTGCAGCGTCAGGCTGCGATCAGGCTCCCGCATCGGCAGGTAGAGCTCGCGTGGCGGCGTCCGACCGTAGTCTTCCTGACGCGTGTCGGCCGCCACGCCGACCACCTCATGCCGGATCGGACGGCCGCCCTCGAGGGTCAGCTCGATGGAGCGCCCGATCGCCGACTGGCCCGGCCACAACGCGTTGGCCAGGGCTTCGCCCAGCACGACCACGTGCTGGCCCGAGTCGAGATCGGCCGGGCCCAGCGCGCGTCCCGCGCGCAGGGGCTGGCCGAGCGCATCGAAGTACCCCGGCGCCACGCGGTAGGCCCCGCGCAGCGGCGCGAGTCCCGCGCCCGGCGCGCCGGCCTCGGGCGAAAGCCACTGCCAGCTGGAGATCGCGGCGCGGATTCCCTGCTCACCCAGGCCGTCCTGCAGGCGCGCGAGCGCGTCGCTGCGCGCGCCGGACGCGGCATAGCCGGGACCGGGCAGGCCCAGGGTGGTCTGCTGCAGCGCTTCGATCGGATAGTTGCGCCCGCGCAGGGTCTGGTTCACCACCGCCAGCATCATCGCCAGGGCCGCACCCAGCATCAGCACGGTCAGGAAAACCTCGACCACGACCAGCGACTGCCGCGCGCGGGCCGAGCCGGCCGCCAGTCCATCGCGTCCGCCCGCGGCCAGCGCGCCGCGCAGGTCGGCGCCCGAGGCACGCAGCGCCGGCAAAAGTCCGAACAGCAGCGAGGACAGGACGCCCAGGCCCAGGGTGAAGGCCAGCACCCGGTGGTCGAGACTGAAGTCGAGGAAGTACGGAATCTCCGGCGGCAGCGCGAGCCGGACGAGGCGCACGCCGAGCTGGGCCAGCAGCAGCGCGCCCAGGCCGCCGAGCAGACCGAGCAGCGCATGCTCGGCCATGAGCTGGCGCAACAGGCGCAGCCGACCCGCGCCCAGCGCGCCGCGCACCGCCAGCTCGGCGCGCCGCTCGGCACTCCGCGCGATCACCAGGCCGGACAGGTTGGCGCAGGTCACCACCAGCACCAGGCAGACGGCGCCGAGCAGGACCGAGAAGAACTGCCCCGCCCCCTCGCTGAAGTAATCGCGCAGCGGGCGCACGCCGAGGGTCCAGTCCTGCGCGGCTTCGCCCTGCTCCGACGCCAGGCGGCGTCCGACTCCGTGCAGGGCCTCGGCGACGGCGGATTCGCCGACGCCGTCGAGCGGGCGCGCCACGACGGTGAGGTCGCGCTGCTCGACCCCGCCCTCGCTCCGGTGCACCGCCAGCGGTGCCCACAGCTCGCTGAACTCGGGAAAGCGGAAGCCATCCGGCATCACCCCTAGGACGCGGTGCTCGATGCCGCCCACGCGCAGCGGCTGGCCCAGCGCCGCGGCGGCGCTGCCGAAGCGGCGCTCGGCCAGGGCCGCGGCCAACACCACACCCGGCACGCCGTCGATCCGTCCGCTGTCGTCGCCAAACCCGCCGCCGAACGCGGGCTGGACGCCCAGGGTGCGGAACAGGCCGGGCGTCAGCAGGGTACCCGCCACGGCTTCGGCATTGGGCCGCCCTTCGACCGCGAGGGTGTCCTCGACGAAGGCTTCGATGCGGGCGACGCCGGTGCCTTCGCGCTGAAGCGCCTGCAGCACCGGCAGGGAAACGCGGACCGCGCAGTCGGGGCAGAACCGCGACGGACTGCGCTCGAACACCTGCAGCAGCCGCTCGGGCTCGGCGAAGCCGAGCGGCTTGTAGTACACCGCATTGACCAGGCTGAACGCGGTGGCGCAGGCGCCCAAGCCGAGCGCGAGCAGAGTCAGGGCGGCCAGGGAAAGCAGCGGACGCGCCTGCAGCTGGCGCCAGGCATTGCGGAGATCCTGAAGGGTTCGGTCCATGGCTGTGCTCACTCGTGGCGCAGGGCCACCAGGGGATCGATGCGGGCCGCCCGCCGCGCCGGCAGCCAGCAGGCGACCAGCGCGACGGCGGCGAGGAAAGGCGGAACCAGGGCGAAGGTGAGCGGATCGAAGGGCGACACCCCGAACAGCTGCGACTGGGCCAGGCGCCCGAGCAGCAGGGCCAGGGCCAGGCCGCCGAGCAGGCCGACACCGACCAGGCGCGCGCCCTGCCCCAGCACCAGGCCGACGATCTGCCGGCTGCCGGCGCCGATCGCGACCCGCACGCCCAGTTCGCCCCTGCGTTGGCCGACGCTGTAGGCCAGAACGGCGTAGATGCCGATCGCCGAAAGCAGCAGGGCCACGGCCGCGAACAGTCCGACCAGGCGCATCGGCGCGCGCTGCCCGGCAAGACTGAGTTCGATGCGCTCGTCCAGCGCCATCAGGCTGAACACGGGCTGCTCCGGGTCGTGCCGGCGCACCGCGGCGCGCACCGCGTCGGCCAGCGCGGGCGTGCCGACCGCCGGTCCGCGCACGAGCAGGGCCGCATTGGCCGGCATCTGCTGCCGGTACGGCCAGTACAGGGTTTCCTTGCTGACCTCGTCCTGCAGGTTGGCATGCTTGATGGTCGGCACCACGCCCACGACCGTGGCCCAGGGCGTGCCGCTGCCGCGGTTGATGCGCTGCCCGATCGGGTCGCGGCCCTCGAAGTATTTTTCCGCCAGCAGCTGGTCGATGATGACCACTGGCTCGCTTCCCTCGCGGTCGGCGGCGCTGAAGGAGCGCCCCTTGAGCAGCGGCATGCGCAGCACGGCGAAGTAGTCCTCGTCGACAAAGCGCTGGTGCCCATGCGGCGTCGCCGCGGCATCGGCGACGGGCTGGCCGTCGATGCTGTAGGAGCCCTGCGAGTTGTTGCCGCTGAAGGGCAGCGCCGAGGTCAGGCTGGCCTGCTCCACGCCGGGAAGCTGGCGCAGGTCGCGCAGCACGGTCTCGAACAAGGCCGCGCGGCTGGCGGTGTCGGCATAGCGCTCGGCCGGCAGCGAGACCAGCGCGCTCAGCACGCCGCGCGCCTCGAAGCCGGGGGACTGCTGCTGCAGGTTGAGGAAGCTGCGGATCAGCAACCCCGCGCCGATCAGCAGGGCACAGGCCAGGGCGACCTGCACCACCACCAGGGCGCTGCGCGAGGCGCCGGCGATGCGCCCGCCGCCGGCGAGCCGGCCGCCCTCGTTGATCACGCTGGCGATGCTGGTGGTGAACAGGCTGATCACGGGCACCGCCGCGGTCAGCAGGCCGGCGAGCAGGCTGACGCCCACCGCGAAGCCGAGCACGCGCGCGTCGAACCCGAACGCCTGCCGCAGCAGGGCGGTATCGAGGCCGATGAGCGGCAGCAGGTCCATCAGCAGGACCGCCAGGCCGATGCCGACGATGCAGCCCGCGCCCGCGATCAGCAGCGATTCGACCAGCAGCTGGCGCGCGATGCGCAGGCGGCTGGCGCCGAGCGCGTTGCGCACCGCCAGCTCCTTCTGGCGCGCGCTCAGCCGCGTGAGCAGCAGGTTCGCCACGTTGGCCGCCGCGATCAGCAGCACCAGCGCCACCGCCGCCTGCAGCACCAGCACCATCGGCCGCATCGCGCCGACCTGCAGCTCGCGCAGGGGCTGGGCGCGGCCGGCGAAGTTGCCGCCGGCGAGGAAGGACGCGAAGCGCGCGGCCTGCGCCGCGGTAGCCTCGTCGAGCCCGCCGAGGCCGCCGATGCGCTCGGCGTTGCGCGCCACGATGGCATCGAGTTCGGCATGGAGCTGGGCGATGCTGGCGCCCGCCTTGAGCCGCCCGACCGACTGCGAGAACTCGTTGCCGCGCTCGAAGTCGGTGCGCTGGGCCTCGGTGAAGGCGAACGGAATCCAGAGCTGGGTCTGCGGTCCCGGAAACGCGAAATCCTCCGGCATCACCCCGAGCACGCGGAAGGGCCGGCCCGACAGCCGGATATCGCGTCCGACGATGCCGGGATCGGCGCCGAAGCGGTTGCGCCAGAGCGTATGGCTGAGCAGCACGACCTGGTCCTGGCCGAGCTGCGCATGGCTCTCCTCGAAGGCACGCCCCAGCGCCGGCGCCACGCCCAGGGTGCTGAACAGCGACGGCGTGGCGCGCACGCCGACCAGGCGCTCGGGCTGCCCGCCGGCCTCGGCTAGGTTGAGGCTGGTGCCGGTGTACAGCGCCAGGTCCTCCAGCGCGCCGGCCTGCTCGCGCCGGTCCAGGTAGTCCGGGATCGAGGAGTTGGCGTACTCGAGGTTGCTGGTCGGGTAGGTGTTGTAGACGTCGACCAGGCGCTCGCCGTCCGGATAGGGCAAGGGCGCGAGGAACAGCCCGTGCAGGACCGAGAAGATCGCGGTGTTGGCGCCGATGCCCAGCGCCAGGGTCAGCACCGCGACCAGCGCCAGTCCCGGCCGGCCGAGCAGGCTGCGCAGGCTGTAGCGGATATCGAGCAGCCAGGCGTTCATGCGGAACCTCCGTGCGGGTCAGTCGTGTCGCAGGGCGACGAGGGGATCGGTGCGCGCCGCGCGTCGCGCCGGCAGCCAGCCGGCGAGCAGCGAGACCGTGGCGAGCACCAGGACGGCCGCGGCCAGCGCGAGCGGGTCGTGCGGCTCCAGGCCGAACAGCAGGCTTTGCGCGGCGCGTCCCAGCGCCAACGCGGCGATCAAGCCGAGCAGCGCGCCGGCCAGGCTCATGCGTGCGACCTGGCCCAGCACCATGCGCGAGAGCTGCGCCGGCGCGGCACCCAGCGCCAGACGCAGGCCGATCTCGCGCCGGCGCTGGGCCAGGGTGTAGCTCAGCACGCCATACAGTCCGAGCGCGGCCAGGGCCGTGGCCAGCATCGCGAAGGCGGTGGCGAGACTGCCGACGAAGCGGTCGACCGCGAGGCTGCGCGCGATGGTCTGGTCCAGCGTGCGCAGGCTTTCGACCGGCAGGTCGGGGTCGATCTCGGCCACCAGCGCGGGGATGCGGGCCAGCAGCGCGGAGGGATCGACCTGGGTGCGGACATAGACGTTGAGTTCGCCGACCTGCGGGTTCTGCCGCCGCGGCTGGTAGAAGACCGCAGGGTCGGCCTCCTTCACATCGCCATACTTGGCGTCGCCAACGAGTCCAACGATCTCGATGTCGAGCTGGTCGGTACCGCCGATTGCCATGCGCTTGCCGACCGGATCGGGCATCAGCCCATGGTCTTCGGCAAAGCGCCGGTTCACCACCGCGACCTTGGCCGCGCCCTCGGCGTCGGCGCGGGTGAAGCCGCGCCCGGCCAGGAGCGGCATGCCCACGGTGGCGAAGAAGCCCTCTCCCACCAGGTTGAAGTAGGGCGTGGGATCCTCAGGCGAAGCCTCGTGTCCCTCCACGCTGACATTGCTACCCCAGTTGCTGCCGGTGAACAGCGGAACCATCGACACGCCCACCGCGCTGACGCCGGGCTGCGCCGCCAGCGCTTCCTCGATGCGGTCGATCAGCTGCGCCGAGCTCTGCGGGTCGTAGCCGCTGCGGCCGGGCGAGATGGAGAAGCCGGCCACCTGTTCGACCTGCATGCCGAGCTCCACCCGCGACAGGTTGTAGAGGCTCTGGGCGAACAGCCCGGCCAGGCCCAGCGCAGCCATCGAGATCGCGACCTGGCCGGTGGCCAGCGCGCTGCGGAAACGCTGCGCCGAACGCGTTCCGGTGGCGCCGGCGGTCTCGCCGCGCAGCACCGTGATGGCCGGCACGCGCGCCACCTGCAGCGCCGGCAGCAGACCGAACAGCAGCGGCGTGAGCGCCGCGACCGCGAGCGCGAAGACGAGCGCCTCGGGATCGAGACCGGTCTGAAGTCCAAGGCCCTCTCCGCCGGGCAGGAAGGCCACCAATGCGCGAATCGCGAGGCTGGCGGTCGGCAGCGCGCACAGCGCTCCGAATGCGGCGAGCAGGCCCGATTCGATCAGCAGCTGCCGCACCAGCCGCCCCTGGCCCGCGCCGATGGCGCTGCGCACCGCGAACTCGCCCGCGCGCGCCGAGCCGTGCGCGAGCAGGAGGTTGGCGATGTTCAGGCAGGCCACCAGCAGGACCAGGCCCGAGGCCGCGAGCAGCAGGCCCAGCGGTCGCCCGGCGCTTTCCGAGGTGCTGCTCTGTCCGCGCGCGCCGGGCGCGACTTCGATGCGCCTGGCGAGGAACTGCGCCTGCCGAGCTTCGTCCAGGCCCTGGTTGAGCGGCAGCTCGACCTCGCGCAGCAGGCTCGCGTAGGGACGGTTGAGCGCCTCGGCCGCGCGCGCCGCATCGATGCCGGGCGCAAGGCGCGCGAACAGATACACCCAGTAGCTGGTGCGGTCCTCGCGGTCGTCGCGCAGCTGCGGCAGCAGTGCCCAGCGCAGGCCGATGGGCACGAAGACTTCGGCGCGGGTGCCGAAGGTGGTGCCGTCGAAACCAGGCGGCGCCACGCCGACCACCTCCAGCAGCTGGCCGTTCACGCGTACGCTGCGTCCCAGCACTCCGGGATCGCCGCCGAGCCGGTCCTGCCAGTAGCGATGGCTGAGCACCGCCACCCGCGCCGGACTGCCGTGCACATCGTCGCCCGGCTGGATCAGCCGCCCCAGCGTCGGCACCAGGCCGAGCAGGCCGAAATAGCTGCCCGAGACCAGCAGGCCGTTGCCGCCGATGGTGCCCTGGCCGAAGGCGATGTTGGTGGGGAACAGGCGGTGCGCGGCGATGCCCTGCAGCACCTCGCGCGCCTCGGCCGAGGCGGCCAGGTCGCGGTACATCGGGTAGCTGAAGATCGCATCGCGCCGCCCGGCGCTGTTGTTCGAGGTCGAGCCCTGCTTCAGGCCCGGCGCCGACAGGTTGACCAGCTGTCCGGGCGCGGCCACCGGCAGCGGCCGCAGCACGGCCTGGTGGAAGAGCGAGTAGATCGCGGTGTTGAGGCCGATGCCGAGCGCCAGGCTCAGCACCGCCACGAGCGCGAACAGCGGCCGTCGCAGCAGGCCGCGGACGGCGTAGCGGAGATCCTGCAGGACGATGGCGCGCATGGCGGCGGGGCTCCTTCAGTTGCTGCGCAAAGCAAACATTGGATCGAGGCGCGCAGCGCGGCGCGCCGGCAGGTAGCTGGCCAGCAGCACGGTCATGGCGAGCAGCAGCGCGCCGACCACCGGCGCCAAGGGTTCCAGCGGCGACGTGCCGTACAGCAGGCCTTGCAGGAGGCGGGCCAAAGGCCAGGCGGCGACCAGCCCGATCAACAGGCCCGTCGCGGCCAGCCCGGCGCCGCGCGACAGCAGTAGCGAGACCAGCGACTGGGGCGGAGCGCCAAGGGCGATGCGCAGCCCCAGCTCGAGCCGCCGCTGGACCACGTTGGCGGACATCACCCCATAGCTTCCGATCGCCGCCAGCAGCAGGGCCACGAGAGCGAAACCGCCGAGCAGCAGCGTACGCAGCCGCGGTACTGCCATGGCGTCGGCCACTTGCTGCCGCAGAGGACGCAGTCCCGCGACGGCAAGCGTCGGGTCGAGCGCGCGGATCTCGTCGCGCACCGCCGCCATCAGCGCGTCCGGGTCGCCCCGCCCGCGCACCAACAGCGTCATGGTCGGCCAGGGCAGCTGGTTGTATGGAAGGAACATCACCGGCTCGGGCGCGGCGCCCAACTGCACGTCCTGGTAGTCGCCAACCACCCCGGCCACGATTCGAGTACGACCGCGGGTGTCGCCCCAATGCAGCTCGCGGCCGACCGGGTCGCGTCCGGGCCACAGTCGCTCGGCCAGGGTCCGGCTGAGCACCACCAGGCGCGGCCCGTCCCAGCGGTCGCTGGCGTCGAACAGCCGGCCGCGCAGCA
The DNA here is from genome assembly GCA_024710865.1 of Lysobacteraceae bacterium. GTDB lineage: Bacteria > Pseudomonadota > Gammaproteobacteria > Xanthomonadales > Xanthomonadaceae > JANJTY01. The sequence continues at coordinate 20,435 of JANJTY010000058.1, forward strand.
AGGGGAGTCCCACGGTCGCGAAGAACTCCGGGGTGACCGCGCGCCAGTGCGCCTGCAGCAGGCCGCTGCGCTGCACCTCGGCCACGCGGTCGGTCGGAGTGACGTCGTTCATCAGGCTGCCCCCCGAGAACGGGAGGATGCTGCTGGCGCTGGCCGAGAGCACCCCGGGCACGGACTCGAGGCGTTCCTCGAGGGTGTTGAGAAACACCACTTTCTGCCAGGGCTCGGCGTAGCGATCGCCGAGCTGCAGCTCGGCGCCCAGCAGCTGCTCCGGATCGAATCCGGGGTCGCTCTGGCGCAGCTGGAGGAAACTGCTGGCCAGCAGTCCGGCGCCAACCAGCAGCACCAGCGCCAACGCCACCTGGGCGACCACCAGACAATCGCCGAGCCGGCGTTGCGCCGCCGGCACTCCATGACGCTCTCCCTGCCGCAGGCTCTCGCAGGGCTCGGTGCGCTGCGCCTGCCACACCGGCAACAACGCCAGCAGCACGCCGGTGAGCAAACCCACCGCCGCGCTGAAGGCGAACACGTCCGGGGCGATCTGCACCTCGTGCAGGCGCGGGATGCTGGACACGGCCTGCTGCTTGAAAAGCGCGATGGCGAGCTGCGCCAGAGGCAGGGCGAGCAGCACGCCGAGGCCGACCAGCACGAGCACTTCGACCACCATGAGCCGGGCCAGCTGCAGGCGACCCGCGCCCAGCGCCGCGCGCAGGCCGAGCTCGGCGCGGCGACGCTGGTTGCGGACGAACAGCAGGTTGGCCAGGTTGACGCAGGCCATCAGCAGCAGCGCGCCGACGGCCGCGAACAGCAGGTGCAGGGTCTGCCGGAAACTGTCGTCCACCAGCCAGCGATCGAATGGCAGCAGCTCGACGCCCCAGCCGGCGTTCGTGGCGTGCTGCTCGCCCAGCACGGCGGCGATGGCCCGCAGATCCTGCCCGGCCTGCTCGAGGGTGACTCCGTCGCGCAGCCGGCCGATCATCGCCAGCCAGTGATCGCCGCGGTCGGCGCCGCGATCGGGCTGAAGCGGCACCCAGAACTCGGTGCCGAGGAAATCGAACTCGGCCCCCATCACCCCGAGCACCCGATGGCTGCGTCCTTCCAGGATGAGGTCCTGCCCGACGATGCGCGGATCGGCGCCGAACTGCCGCTGCCAGAGCGCATGCCCCAGTACCACACTCGCGACGTCGCGCGTCGCGTCGGTCGCGTCGGCGAAGCCGGCGCCCAGCCGCGGCGCCATCCCGAGGGTGCGGAAGAAA
>JANJTY010000082.1 GCA_024710865.1 Lysobacteraceae bacterium
AGGATCAGCAGGCCCGCCAGCGCCATGCTCCAGGTCGGCTGCTCGCCCAGCACCAGCCAGGCCCAGCCCACGCCGAACAGCGGCACCAGGTAGGTGACGGTGACTGCGCGCGGCGCACCGACGCGCTTGAGCAGCCGGTAGTACACGCCGTAGGCCACGCCGGTGCAGACCAGGCCGATGGCGGCGGCGCTGCCCCAGGCCGCGAGCGAGACCGGCGCCTGCGGCCACTGCGCGATGGCAAACGGCGCCAGCAGCAGGGCGGACGGCGCCAGTGTCGCCGCGCCCAGAGCAACCGGCGGCAGATCGCCCAGCTTGCGCCGCACCACGTTGGCGCCGACGCCGTAGCACAGTGCGGCGAGGCTGCCGGCGAGCGCGGCCCAGCTCACGTCGCTGCCGCCGCCGTTGCGGCCCGCAGCCAGGACCACGACGCCCGAGAAGCCGACCAGCAGGGCCAGCGCACGCCGCGCGCCGATGCGCTCGCCATAGGCGATGTAGGCCACCAGCGCCGCGAACAGCACGGTCAGGGCGTTGGTGATGGCACCGATGCCGGCCGGCGCGCGCTGCGCGGCCCAGGCAAAGAGCAGGAAGGGGATGGCCGAGTTGATCAGGCCCACACCGACGATGAGCGGCATGCGGCGCAGCGGGAAGGCGCGCCGCGCCACCCACAGCGCCGGCGCCAGGGCCAGTGCGCCGAGCGCCAGGCGCAGCTCGACCAGCACCACCGCGCCAAGCTCCGGCGCGGCGACGCGCATGAACAGGAAGGAAGCGCCCCAGATCGCGCCGAGCAGCCCCAGCTCCAGCGGGGTCAGCCAGTCGCGTCCTTCGACGGCCAGGGGCAGGCTTGCGGCGGGGGTTGACATGGGCGGCGAACCAGTTTGAGTCTGGTCGCCATTCTCCGTGCGCGCTGTGCGCCCACAAGCGCATACTTTTGGCCTCAGCCACAAATCAGGCTTGTGCCTGATCCGGAAGTCGAACCGGCTGGAGGAGAACCCGATGAGCCTGCGTCCCCACGCCCTGCCGGCCCTGGCGGCGTTCGCCGCGGCCGCGCGCCAGCTCAACTTCGCCCGCGCCGGGGCCGAGTTGAACCTCACCGCGGCGGCGGTCAGCCACCACATCCGCAAGCTGGAGGCGCAGCTGGGGATCGCGCTGTTCCAGCGCCAGGCGCGCGGCGTCGCCTTGACGGCCGAAGGGCGCCTGCTCGCGGATGCCGCCGCGCTGGCGCTGGGCGACCTGGAACAGGCCCTGGCTGGCTTGCGGCGCACCCGCACGACCCCGCGCGTGCACGTCAGCGTGCTGCCCTCGCTCTGCGCCGCGTGGCTCTCGCCCCGCGTGGCGCGCTTTGCCGCCGCGCACCCCGAGCTGCGCGTGGTGATCGAATCCGACCGCAGCCTGGCCCGCTTCGACGAGAGCGGCCCCGACCTCGCCCTGCGCTACGGACCGGGCAACTGGCCGGGGCTGGCTGCGCTGCCGCTGATGGACGATCAGCTGATTCCCGCCGCCTCGCCCGAGCTGCCGGGCGTCGCGAGCATCGTCTCTGCCGCGGACATCGCGACGTTGCCGCTGATTGGCGATCTGTCGCAGCAGGGCTGGGCCGACTGGTTCCGCGCCGCGGGTTTGCGTCGGGTTCGCGCGACCGAGATGCACAGCTTCAGCGACAGCAGCGACGCGCTCAACGCGGCCGCGGCCGGCATGGGCGCGGTGCTGGCGCGCTGGCGTCTGGCGCGGCCGCTGCTGCAGTCGGGTCGCCTGCGCGCGCTGCCCGGGCCGCAGGTGAAGGCAGGTTATGCGTACTACCTGGTGCATCCGCAGGGTCGGGTGTTGTCGCCCGAGGCGCAGGCCTTCGTACACTGGGTGCAGGCCGAGGCGCGCGCGGATGGCTCGGGTGAGTTCCAGTCGCCGCGGTAGCGGCTCCCACAGGGGCGAGGTTGCCGAGGCGGCTCCAACCCTCGCGAGGCCTGCGGTGATGCGCTGTGGGAGCCGGCTTGCCGGCGAAAGCGGCGGTCGCGGGGGCACGGGACTATCATGCCCACCTCGTCCTGCATCCAATCCACGAATCCGCCATGCCTTCCCGCGCCCGCCTCAGCCTCGCCCTTGCCGCCGCCCTCGGCCTTGCCGCCTGCCAGTCCGAAGCGCCGCCGCCCGCACCGGCGCCGGTCGCCGAGCCGGTCCAGCCCAGCGCCGCCGCCGCCTCGGATATCGAACGCAAGGTCGTGGCCTACGCCGAGGTGGAGCTGAAGGCCGACCTCTCGCACCTGTCGGACGGCGACCGCCAGGCGATCGCGCTGCTGATCGAGGCCGGCAAGGAAATGGACGCGCTGTTCTGGCAGCAGGTCTGGGGCGACCGCGAGGCGCTGCTGGCGAAGGTCGAGGATCCGGCCACGCGCCGCTTCATCGAGATCAACTACGGCCCCTGGGACCGGCTCGACGGCGACAAGCCCTTCGTCGACGGCATCGGCCCGCGCCCGCCGGGCGCGCGCTTCTACCCTGAGGACATGACCAAGGCGGAGTTCGACGCCGCCGCACTGGACGGAAAGTCCAGCCTGTACACCGTGATCCGTCGCGACGAGGCCGGTGCGCTCACCGCCGTGCCCTACAGCGTCGCGTACCGCGAGGGACTGGAGCGCGCCGCTGCGCTGCTGCGACGGGCCGCGCCGCTGGTCTCGGATGAGGGCTTCCGCACCTACCTGGAACTGCGCGCCCAGGCCCTCCTGAGCGACGACTACCAGCCCAGCGACATGGCCTGGATGGACATGAAGACCAGCCCGATCGACGTCGTGATCGGGCCGATCGAGAGCTACCAGGACGCGCTGTACGGCACCAAGGCCGCGTTCGAGGCCTTCGTGCTGGTCAAGGACATCGCCTGGAGCGAGCGCCTGGCGCGCTTCGCCCAGCACCTGCCGGCGCTGCAGCGCGAGCTGCCGGTGGACGCGAAGTACAAGGCCGAGATGCCCGGCACCGATGCCGACCTCAACGCCTACGACGCCATCTACTACGGCGGCGACGCCAACTCCGGCGCCAAGACCATCGCGATCAACCTGCCGAACGACGAGGAAGTCCAGCTTGCCAAGGGCTCGCGCCGCCTGCAGTTGGAGAACACCATGCGCGCCAAGTTCGACCGCATCCTGGTGCCGCTGGCGGAGGAACTGATCGCTCCGGCGCAGCGCGCGCACATCAGCTTCGAGGCCTTCTTCGAGAACGTCATGTTCCACGAGGTGGCGCACGGCCTCGGCATCAAGAACACGGTGAACGGCAAGGGCACGGTGCGCGAGGCCCTGACCGACCTCGCCAGCAGCTTCGAGGAAGGCAAGGCCGACATCCTCGGGCTGTACATGATCACCCAGCTCGGACGCATGGGCGAACTGGACGCGGGCACGCTGAAGGACAACTACGTAACCTTCCTCGCCGGCATCTTCCGTTCGGTGCGCTTCGGTGCCAGCAGCGCGCACGGCCAGGCCAACATGGTGGCGTTCAACTTCCTCGCCGAGCGCGGCGCCTTCATCCGCGATGCCGACGGCCGCTACGCGGTCGATTTCGAGAAGATGGGCGCGGCCGTGGACGCGCTCTCGGCCGCCATCCTGACCCTGCAGGGCGATGGCGACTACGCCGGCGCCAAGGCGCTGAATGCGGCCAGCGGATCGATCAGGCCGGAGCTGGCGGCCGATCTGGCGCGCGCCGAGGCGCGCGGCATTCCGGTCGACATCGTGCTGCGCCAGGGTCTGGACGTGCTCGGTCTGAAGGCACCCGACGCGGTTGCCGCCGGCCCCTGAGGCCTGGCCGGAGGCGCCATCGCTGCGACGCAGGGCACAGGAGGATCGCGTGCCTCGTGCTAGCGTTCGCCTGCAGCACGATTACTGCAGTGCAGCGGCAGCCGTCGGGTCCAGTCAGCAGGACGTTGGCAGCGAACGGCGGCGCAGGGGGGCAGGGTGCGGAACGCAGTGGTGGGAGATCCAAGCCGGACGTGGGTGCGGACCCTGGCCGCCGGGCTGCTTGCCCTGTTGCTGTCGCCGCTGGCGCCGTCGGCGCGCGCCGCGACCGAGTACAGCGTGCTCGACGGACTCTCGCAGAACTCGGTCCTGGCGATGGTGCGCGATGCCGAGGGCTTCCTCTGGCTTGGCACCGAGGATGGGCTCAACCGGTTCGACGGCAACGAGTTCCGTGTCTACCGGCCCGGTGCGATCGGTCCGCGCGCGCAGGCGGCCGGCTACATTCGCGCCATGGCGGGTGCCGGCCAACATCTGTTCATGGCGTCGAATGGCGGCGGACTGGCCATTTTCGACCGTGCCAGCGCAGGATTCCGCATCCTCGGCGTGGCCGACGGACTGCCGACCGAGCACCTCACCAGCGTGGCCCTCGCCGGGCCGGGTCTGCTGTACGTCGGCTCGCGCAACGGCCTGGCCCGTCTGCGTTGGGACGGCGACCCGATGCAGGCGGCGATGCGGATAGAGTCCCTCGCGCCGGGGGAATCCGCGCAGGTTGAGATCTGGGAGTTGCACGCGGGGCCGAGCGGGCTCTGGATCGGCAGTGGCGACGGCGTGTTCCGTGTCGATGCCGCGGGCGCGCTCGAGGCCGTGCACGTGCCGCAGCAGCCCGCCGGATTCAACATCGACGCGCTGCTGGAGTTCCCCGCCGGCGTGCTCTGGGTCGGCTCCTGGGGCCACGGCCTGTTTCGTCTCGATCTGGGCTCGGGCCAGATCCGGCGCTTCCTGCCAGGGCAGCCCGACACGCCCGGTCTGCGCAGTGCCCGCATCCTTGATCTCGAAGCCGGCCCCGAGGGCATGGTGTTCGTCGGTACCGATCGCGGCGTGGCCTGGTTCGAGCCCGACTGCGACTGCCTTCGCTCTCTGGACCCGCCGCGCTCGGCGCGTATGGCCGGACGCGGGTTCCTCGCCGTCTCGCTCTTGGCCGACGCCAGCGGCGGACTCTTCGCAGGCTTCTGGGGCGAAGGTCTGGTGCGTTTCACGCCCACCGATCGTGCCTTCCATGTCGAGCGCCTGCGCGACGAGAGCCCGCCGGGTCTGGCGCACAACCGCGTGCGCGCCCTGCTGGAGGATCGTGCCGGACACCTTTGGGTCGGCAGCTTCGGCGGCGGCGTGCAGCGCGTTCAGGCCGGGCGACGGGAGCACGGCAGGCCCTGGCCGTTCGAGTCCTTCTCCTTGCCACCGGGTGCGCCGGACGAGGCTCGCCTGGTCTGGAGCCTGCTGGAGGACCGTGAAGGCAGGATCTGGGCCGGCACCGACGATGGGATGTACCGCCTCGATCCCGGCCAGCGCTCGTGGCAACGCGAGCTTCCACCCGACTCGCCCGTGCCCATGGCCGGCGTACGCGCGTTGCTGGAAGACGCAGCGGGGCGGATCTGGGTTGGCTCGTCCAGTGGCCTGGGCCGCATCGACCGGCCGGACCGCGCGCGCCGGCGCATCGACTTCCTCGCCGACCAGGCGGATTCGCCGTTTCGCAGCCAGGATCAGAGCATCCATGCCCTGCATCGGGATCTGGACGGCCGGCTCTGGCTGGGCAGTTCCGGCGGACTGCACGTCCTCGATGCCGAAGGTCGCCACCTCGCCGGCTATCGCGTCGAAGCGGGCCTGCCCGGCCCGATCGTTTCCGGCATCCACCGCAGCGGCGACGGTAGCCTGTGGCTTGCGACCAGCGGCGGACTGGCGCGGGTGGACGAGTCGGCCGGACTGGGCGCGCTGCGCTTCGAGAACGTGAGCGAGACGGCCGGCCTCCCGCGCGGCGCCTCGCTGGGCGCCGTGAGCGACCGCTTCGGCGACCTGTGGGTGGCCGGCACGCGCGGCCTCCTGCGCTACGACCCGTCGGATCGCACGCACCGGGTCTGGACCCGAGCACACGGCACCGCCTCGGACGAGTTCGCCAGCAATGCGCTCGCCGTCGGACGCAACGGCTGGCTCTACTTCGGTGGTATCGATGGCTTGACCGCGGTCGATCCGCGCCGCCTGCGCGAGCGGCTCGAGCAGCCGCGTCCGGTGATCGCGAGCGCCGAAATGGCTGGTCAATCGCTGCATCCGGATTCCGCCGAGCCACTGTCGCTGCGGCACAACCACGCGCCGCTGATCCTGGACTTCAGCGCCCTCGTGTTCGACGCGCCGGACGTCGTTCGCTTCCGCTACCGGCTCGACCCGGACGCGGGATTCATCGACCTGGGCGCGCGCCGCTCGCTCATTCTCGACCGCCTGCCGCCGGGCCAGCACCGGCTCGAGCTGGAAGCCGACAACCAGGGCCAGCGCGGTTCGCGCAGCCTGCTGCAGATCGAGGTAGTGCCACCGCCGTACGCAACCTGGTCGTTCCGTCTCGTCGCTGGCGCCGCAGCGCTGCTGCTGCTCGGCTTGCTTTACCTCTGGCGGGTGCGTGAGCTGACCCGCCAGCGCCGCCTGCTCGAGTCGCTGGTCGGCGAGCGCACGCGCGAGCTGCGCGCGCAGAAGGAGGCGCTGGAAGCCACCGCCGAGGCCCTGGTGGTGGCGAATGACAAGCTCAAGTCCCTCTCCACCCACGATGCGCTGACCGACCTGCCGAACCGGCGCGGCCTGATCGAGCTGATGGAGGCCGCCGAGGCCGATCGCACCGATCGCCCGGCGCACGCGCTGGCCCTGATCGACCTCGATCATTTCAAGCGCATCAACGATGCCCATGGCCATCTGGTCGGCGATGCGGTGCTGCGCGACTTCGGCGCACTGGCCGCGGCCCAGTCCGGTGCCGACGTGATCGTCGGGCGCTGGGGCGGCGAGGAGTTCCTCGCCCTGCTGCCCTCGCTGGAGCCGGAGGCGGCGCGCCGCTGGGCCGAACGGCTGCTGGGCAACGTGCGCGAACGCCGCGTGGTGCAGGGCGGCACCAGCATCGGTTACCGCATCAGCATCGGCATTGCGCTGCCAAGGCCCGGGGACGATACCGACCGCCTGATCGCGCGCGCCGATGATGCACTCTACGCCGCCAAGGCGGGCGGTCGCGACCGGGTCGTGGTGCACGACTGAGGCCGCGCTTCTGTCGGCTGCGGGCGGCGATGCGGCTCGCTCCGCTCACCGGCATCCTACGAGGCGACCCAGCGGCACGATCGGGCACGGCGGGATGTGCGTGGCGCAGCGAACCGGATCGATGTTCGTTAGACGCACGGACGTACAGTCCATCTCCTGTCAGGCCTCGAACGGCTGGCGGCGTAGGGTGCGGTGAGCGCAGCGAACCACACCGATCCACGCCCGGAGCCGCGCATTCGGGTCCGTATCGGCTGATGGACTCAAACGGCGAGCAGGGCAAGGCCGGCCGCGAGGCACATGGCGGCCAGGCCCGCCGCGACGCGCAACCCATACGCCGCGCCGCCGCTGAGGAAGGCCAGCACCGACTTGGACAGCGCGCTGGCCAGCAGCAGCAGTACGAGTCCGAAGCGCGCCTGCTCCAGGCTGAGCGCGCCGCCGCCGGCCAGCTGCGCGACGGTCGCGGCCGCCGCGTGCCACTCGGCCAGGGCCGCCACCGTGGCCACCGCGAGCGCGCCGCGCGGGCCGAGCCACTGCTGCAGCGCCGCCGACAGCAGCAGCACCGCGGCGATGATGGCGGCGAAGATCAGCGCGTGCGAGAGGCGGAAGGCGCGCGCATGGGGTTCGCTCGGCAGCAGGTTGGCGTCGGAGGGCGCGTGCCAGATGCCGAGCAGTCCACCGGCCAGCAGCACCGCGCTGGCCGCTCCCAGCGGCAGCCAGGCGGCTTCCAGCAGGCTCGGCGCGAGCGTGCCGACCACACCCACCATCAGCAGCATCGAGCCCAGGTTGGCCAGCATCGCTGCGGCGATGCTGGAGGTGCGCAGCGCCGGGTTTTCCCGCGCACGCTGTCCGAAGCCGGCCACCGCCGCGGTGGAGGAGACGAAGCCGGCGAAGAAGCCGGCCATGGGCAGGCCCCAGCGCGCGCCGATGGCGCGCAGCGCGACGTGACCGAGCACGCCGACCGCCATCACCAGCACCACAAGGCGCCAGATCGCCGAGGGCTTGAGCACGCCCCAGGGGTCGACCGCGGCGTCGGGCAACAGCGGCAGCACGACCAGGGCTGCGGCCAGCAGCATGAGGCCGTCGGCCGCCTCGCGTTCCGTGACCAGCTCGCGCGTGAAGCGGTGCAGGTAGACCTTGGCCGCCAGCAGCGCGGTCGCCACCACCGCCAGGGCCGCGGCGAGGCCCGGTTGCGGGATGGCGAAGGCGCCGAGCAGGTACGCCAGCACCAGGGCGAACTCGGTCGTCAGCCCGGGATCGGTGGCGGCGGCCTGGCGGTAGGCCACCGCCGTCAGCAGCACGGTGCCGAACGCGCCGACCAGCATCATCCAGGGTCCGAGCAGCTGCGCGACCGCGCCGGTCAGCGCGACCAGCGCGAAGGTGCGCAAGCCCGCGATGCTGGCCTGACCGCCATCGCCCTTGCTGCGCTCGCGCTCGGCGCCCATCAGCAGGCCGATGCCGAGGGCGGAACTGAGCGAGACCAGCAGCGACGGTGTGACCGGCTCCACGCAGGGGCTCCGACGGGCGGGCCCCCAGTGTACGGTCTACGACGACCGCTGCTTCAGCCCGTTCGGCCGGGACTGGCATCCATCGCGCCGCGCGCCGCGGCCGGCAGGGTCTCGACCAGGAAATCGATCAAGGCGCGGACCGAGGGCAGCAGGCCACGGCGGTGCGGAAACACGGCGTGGAACACACCCTGCGGCAGGCGCCAGTCCGGCAGCACCCGCTGCAGCCGGCCCTCCGCCAGCGGCGCTCGCGCCACGCTCTCGGGCAGCAGGGCGATGCCGTGCCCGGCCATGGCAGCGCCGAGCAGCACGGGAAAGTTGTGGCAGCGCAGGCGCGGGGTGTGCGGAACCTCGATACGCTCGCCGTCCTGGCAGAGCAGGGTCCAGGTCTGGGTCTCGGCGCCGGGTTCGAAGCTGAGCGTCGGATGATCGCTGAGGTCCTGAGGGCGCTGGATCGGTGCGGCCGCGGCGAGGTAGGCGGGACTGGCGACCAGCAGCTCGTCCAGCTCGGCGAACTGGCGCATCACGACGCCATCCTCGCCGCTCGGGCGGGTGCGCACGCGCAGTGCGACGTCGAAGCCTTCGGCCAACAGATCGATGCGGCGGTTGCTCACCTCGAGTTCGAGCCGCACCTTCGGGTAGCGCGCCAGGAACTCCGGCAGCAGCGGCGCCAGCATGGTGGTGGCCACCGCGATCGGACAGGCCATGCGCACCAGCCCGCGGGGTTCCGCCGTGGCCGCGGCGGCTGCATCGAAGGCAGCCTCGGCTTCGGCCGCCATGGCCTGCGCGTGGCGCAGCACCTCGCGCCCCGCGTCGGTCAGGACGAAACGCCGGGTCGAACGCTGCAGCAGGCGCAGCCCCAGGCGCTGCTCCAGCGCATCGACGTGGCGCGACAGGCGCGACTTGGGAATGCCCAGGGCGCGCCCGGCCGCGGCGAAACCGCCGTGCTCCACCACCTGCGCGAAGTAGAACAGCTGGTCGAAGGCGGGCTGCAGGGTGATCACCGTGCGCGTGGAGGGTCCGTTGAATACTAACTCCAAAATTGGAACAGTGCGTTCAGAATCCGCCGCCTTTTCATTGATTGGCGACGAGCATAGTGTTTTTGGCGTCCCCAGCCTTCCCGGAGTACGTCATGAACCTGCTGCATATCGATTCCAGCGCGCTGGGCGGCTCCAGCGTCAGCCGCCAGCTCGGCGCCGCCATCGTCCGGCGCTTCCAGGACGAAGTGACCGGCCTGTCGGTGCGGCATTACGATCTCGACGCCGACCCGCTGCCGCACCTGACTGCCGCCACCCTGTCCGGCGCCGACCCGGCCCTGGCCGCGCGCAGCGCGCAGGTGCTGCAGGACTTCCTCGATGCCGAGGTCCTGGTACTGGGCGTTCCGATGTACAACTTCAGCATTCCCAGCACGCTCAAGGCCTGGATCGACC
>JANJTY010000113.1 GCA_024710865.1 Lysobacteraceae bacterium
AGAGCGTAGGACCTCCCGCTTCGCTGTGCGAAAGGGGAGGGGAAGAGCGGGGGACCTCCCCCGTCGTTGCGCGAGGGGGAGTAGAAGGGCGGGGCATCTTCTCCTCCGCTGCGGGAGAGGCTGGGGCCGAAGCGAGGCGCGCTGGTCTCCTCCCCTTTCGCGCAGCGAAGGGGGAGGCTGGGAGGGGGTTACCCTGGACGGGCGCGCCTCGCGCGGGCTCAGGCCGGCGCTGCGGGACAGGCTGAGGCCGAAGCGAAGCGCGCTGGTCTCTTCCCCAGCGAAGCGCGCTGGTCTCCTTCCCTTTCGCGCAGCGAAGGGGGAGGCTGGGAGGGGGTTGCCCTGGACGGGCGCGCCTCGCGCGGGCTCAGGCCGGCTGCGTCACCGACTCCTGCCACACCCGCACCCGGTTGCGGCCGGCGCGCTTGGCCTCGTACAGGGCGCGGTCGGCGCGGGTCACGAGGGCCTCCGGGGCCAGGTCGGGGTCGACCGTCAGGGTGCAAAGCCCGATGCTGATGCTGACGATATCGGCCGCGCTGGAGCGCGCGTGCGGAATCGCCAGCTCCGCCATGGCGCCCAGGCAGGCCTCGGCCAGCCACTGCGCGGCATCGGCGTCGGTGTCGGGCATGATCACGCCGAACTCCTCGCCGCCGTAGCGCGCGACCAGGTCGGTGCTGCGGTTGACCACGCGCTCCAGGGCCTGCGCCACGGCGCGGATGCAGCGGTCGCCCTCGACGTGGCCGTAGTGGTCGTTGTAGGGCTTGAAGTGGTCGATGTCGATCATCATCAGCGACAGCGGTTTGCCGGTGCGCAGGGCGCGCCGCCACTCGCCGCCGAGTCGCTCGTCGAAGCTGCGCCGGTTGGCGATGCCAGTGAGGCCGTCCTTCATGCTCATCCGGCGCAGCTCCTCGGTGCGCTCGGCCACCTTGCGCTCGAGGTTCTCGACGTGGCGCGCGTTGACCAGCGAGATCGCGGCCTGCGCGCCGAGCAGCTCCAGGGTCTTGACATGGCGCTCGGTGAAGGCGCCCTCGAGCAGATTGTTCTCGACGTAGATCACCGCCACCAGGCGGCCCTGGTTCAGCACCGGCAGCACCAGCACCGACTTGGGCTGGCGCCGCGCGAGGTAGGCACTGTGGGCGAAGCGCACGTCCTCGGCCGGCTGGCTCAGCACCAGCAGCGCGCGGGTCAGCTGGGCGTACTCCAGCAGCTCGACCGGAAGGCGCAGCAGGTCGCCGTCCAGGGCTTCGCCCGGCGGCAGTCCGATGCGGTCGTACTCGACCATGTGGCCCTCGCTGAAGCGGCCGACGGCTTCCACCGTCAAGCGTTCGTCCTCGCACAGCACGATCGCGCCGTACTCGGCGCCGGCGTTCTCCAGCACGATGCCGAGCAGCTTCTGCAGCAGGGCCTCGAGGTGGACCTCCTGCGAGAGCAGGCGGCTGGCCTTGAGCAGGGAGTGCAGGTCGAGCAGGTTGACCGACGAGGAGACGCCGCCCAGGCCGCTGCTCGAACCGGCCGCGGCGCGGCGCAGCTCGACCGAGCGGAACAGGATCTGCGGCCACTGACCCTCGATCTGCCGGCATTTCGCCGTGGCGCCCCAGCGCTGGTAGTGGAAGTAGGCCTCGCGGATGAAGTTGCTGGCCAGCTGCTGTTGCTGCTGGGTCTGCCAGAAGCGTGCGTACAGCTCGTTGCTGAGCGCCTCGCAGTGGATGAAGCCGGCCTCGGCCGCGGCGTCGATGGCGCGCGCGTAGAGTTCCATCGCGCTGCGCTGGTCGCCGTCCACCCGCGCCAGCTCGGCGCCGATCAGCAGGGCCTTGTGCAGGAAGTTGGCCGGACAGTGCCGGGCCCAGTCCTCGAACCGCTGGTGCAGTGCCCGCGCCTCCTGCACGGCCTCGGCCTGCGCCTCCGGCGCCACGAATGCGGCCCGCAGCAGGCCCAGGGCGCGGAAGAAACTGGCCTCGACCAGGGTTGGTCCGTCCGGCAGCAGGCGCCCGATCATGGCGACGCGGGCCGAGGCCGCGCGCCATTCCTCGTCCAGCTCGAACAGGTAGGCGTGGCGCGCCATGGCGAAGCTGTGGAAGGCGAGCAGGATGCTGGGCGTCTCGAAATCGTCCTGCAGCAGGCTGGCGAGGCGCAGGTCGGGCGTGTCGAAGGACTGCGGCTTCAGGGTGCGGCCGCGCAGCGCCGCGAGCGGCTGGATCACGCCGCACTGGAGCATCGCCTCGGTGCGCGACTGGCCGCTGCGGCGCAGGAAGCCAAGACCCTGTTCGGCCTCCAGCTCGACCTCGTCGAGCGAGAGCCCCATCACGAAGCCGTTGACCGGCCGCAGCAGGGCGCAGTATCCGGCCGCCAGCGGATTGATGCCGGCGCGGCCCATCGACAGGCCCTGTTCCAGGTAGGGCAGGGTGTCGCGCAGCGGTTCGCACCAGTGCTGGTAGAACGCGGCGAAGTACTGGTAGACGGAGAGGCGGAAGTAGGGATTGTCGCGCTGCTCCGAGAGCCGGCGCGCCATGCGCCCCATGGCGTGCACCTCGGGGTAGGGCTTGCCCATCGCCGCCATCGCGGTGCCGAGGGTGACATAGCCGATGCAGCTCAGGTCGCACAGGCCATGGTCGAGCGTGGCCTTGACCATGCGGCAGGCGCCCAGCACGTAGCTCACGCCGCGGTTGATCTGGTAGGTGGCGTAGGCCAGGCCGTAGTAGACCTGCATCTCCAGCAGGCGCTCGGGGTCGCGCATCTCGGCCTGGCCGAGCAGGTCCGGTTCGCTGCGGCCCGCGAGCAGGGCATCGATCGCGGCGAACTCGTCCACGAAGCAGGCGCCGGCTTCCTCCTCCGACTGCGGGAACTGCCGCTCGAGCAGGCCCAGGGCCCGGCACAGCACGTCGAAGGACTCCTGGAAGCGGCCCTGGATGTTGAGCTGCTCGGCCTGCGCCAGGCAGAGGGTGACGCGCGCGGCGAGACTCGGCGCGGTCTCGATCAGTCCGGCCAGGCGCGCCTCGGCGGCGGCGAAGTCACCGCTCAGGTACTCGGCCTCGGCCAGGTGCTTGAACAGGCCGAGCGCCAGTTCGGGCCGGGTCTGCCAGGCGTTGGCCGGCAGCAGGCGTTCGGCCGCGCGCAGCAGCTCGACCGCGGTCTGGTGGGCGGAGGAGGACTTGGCGCGGATGCCGCCGCGCAGGTTCAGCGCCAGCAGGCGTTCGCGTTCGGCCGGATCGTCGATCGAAGCGATCCCGGCGTTGAGCGATTCGAGCAGGATGAAGAGGCGCTCCTCGACCTCCGCCTCGCTGCTCGCGGCCAGCAGCAGCCGGCCGCAGCGCAGGCGCAGGGCCGGGCGTTCGGATTCGGGCACGAGTTCGTGCGCGGCCTGCTGCACGCGATCGTGCAGGAAGCGGTAGCGCGCGCCTTTCAGCCGCTCCGGGCTCTGCGCGTACTTGTAATCCTCGTTCAGCGGCACCAGCAGCCCGGCCTGCAGCGCCGGCCAGAGCACCTCGGCGGTGGCTTCGGCGTCGCGCTCGCCCACCGCCATCAGCTCGCGCTGGTCGAAGCGTCCGCCGAGGTGCGCGGCGCGCGCCAGCAGCTCGCGCGTGGGCGGTGGCAGGGTGACCAGCTTGGCCAGCAGCAGTTCGACCACGTTGTCGGTCATGCCGCGGCGGCGGATCCGCTCCAGGTCCCAGGTCCAGGTGCCGCTGTCGCGGTCGTAGGCGATGTCCCCCTGCTCGTGCAGGCTGCGCAGGAACTGGCCAAGGAAGAAGGGATTGCCGCGGGTCTTCTCGATGCAAAGGTCGGCCAGCGGCGCGGCGCGCTCCGGGCTGGCGTGCAGGGTGTCGGTGACCAGCTGGCGCACGTCGGCATCGGGCATCGGGCCGAGGTGCAGGCGCTCGATCCGGGCGTGGCCGCGTTCGATCGTCTGGATCAGGCTGGGCAGCGGATCGCCCGGCTGCACGTCGTTGTCGCGGTAGGCGCCGACGATCAGCACGCTGCGTTCGCCCTCGGCGCGCAGCAGGTACTCCAGCAGGCGCAGGCTGGAGACATCCGCCCACTGCAGGTCGTCGAGGAAGAGCAGCAGCGGGTGGCTGCGCGAGGCCAGGGCCACGACGAACTGCGCGAAGGCGATGTGGAAGCGCTGCTCGCTCTCGGCCGGCGGCAGTTCGACCGGCTCGGCCGGCGTGCCGAGCAGCAGGGACAGCTCGGGAATGATCCCCGCCACCACGCCGGCATTGCCGCCGAGCGCGTCGACCAGCCGTCCCTTCCAGTAGTGGCGGCGCTCGGCGCCTTCCGCCGCGAGGGCCTGCAGCATCTGGCCGAAGGCCTGGATCAGCGCGACGTAGGGCTGGTTGCGGCTGTACTGGTCGCACTTGCCGCGCAGCAGGTAGCCGCGCCGCGCCAGCACCGGACGGTGCAGCTCGTTGACCAGGGCGGTCTTGCCGATGCCGGAATAGCCGCTGACCAGCAGCAGCTCGACCGAGCCGGTGCTGACCACGCGCTTGAAGGCGGATAGCACGCGCGCCGACTCCGCCTGCCGACCGTAGAGCTTCTGCGCCACGCAGAAGCGCTCGGGCACGTCGCTGCGGCCGAGCGGGAAGCGTTCGATGCGGCGGTACAGCCGCCAGCTCTGCGCGCAGGCCTCGAGATCGCCGATCAGGCCGAAGCTGCTCTGGTAGCGATCGTCCGGGTGCTTGGCCAACAGCTTCTGCACGATGTCCGAGACCGGCTCGGGGATGGCCGGGTCCAGCTCGTGCAGCGGCACCGGCATGCTCGCCAGCTGCGCGTGCAGCAGGCTCATCGGGTCGTTCGAGACGAAGGGCTCGCGGCCGGAAAACAGCTGGTAGAGCGTGGCGCCGAGCGAGTAGAAGTCGCTGCGGTAATCGATGTCGAGGTTGGTGCGGCCGGTCTGCTCGGGCGACATGTACTCCAGCGTGCCGGCCATCTGGCCGCTGTCGGCGCGGCGCGGCTGGATGCCGAGCCGGCTCGACAGCCCGAAGTCGCACAGCTTGAGCTCCAGCGAGGCCGGATCGACCAGCACGTTCTTCGGCGCCACGTCGCCGTGGATCAACTGGTGGCGGTGAACGTCACTCAGGGCGCGCGCCAGGCCGATGGCCAGGGCCAGCTGGTCGGAGAGGTCGAGCGGTTGACGCGCGATCAACTGGGCGAGGTTGCTGGCGGCGAAATCCTCCAGCACCAGCACTTCGCAGCGCCCGGCCGACACCAGGGCCTGGGCCTTGATGATGCGGGGCGAGTCGATCGACCGCAGGACGGCGTACTCGTGCCGCCAGCGCGCCACCATTTCCGGTGCCGGGCGCTGGCTGTCGAGGTACTTGAGCACCACGCGCCCGCCGTCGGGCGCGATGGCGGTCGCCACCACCGTCTCGCCGACGGCGTGGATCACCTCATCGATTCGATAGCCTCCCAGCTGCACCGGTTCCGCTCCCCCCGCAGGTTGCCGGGCGCCCGGCCGGCGACATCCTGCGCCTGGCGGGCAATCCCGGTGGGGCCGGCGAGCCCCGCGCGCAGCGTACCGCGGGCACACGCGGTGCGCCACGAGCGGCAGGGGGGTGATGAGGCACGCTTGCGAGCCACTGGCTCGCGTGCCGAAGAACGCCCGAAGGCTGCGCCGCAGGGCCGGGCGGCTGGGAGGGGGCGCTCTGATGCTGGAGAGCACCCCTCCCCAACCCTCCCCTTCGCCTTCGGCGAAAGGGAGGGGTCGGCACCGCAGCGCTTCGTTGCATGCCGTTGAGCGCAGCGAACCGCATCGGTAACGATGGAATGGTTCGATCCGCGCCCTCGATCGTCCGCTGCTCGGCCGCCTCGGTCGCGGCCTTACCACGAACGGAAAGCTCGGGAACCGCGGCCCCAGTCACGTAGCCCGGATCAGCGCAGCGCATGCGGGACGGGCCTTCGGGCGAAACCGGCTGTCTCAGAACCGGTAGCGCAACTCGAGCGTCAGCTCGCGCCCCGGGCCGCGCACGTGCGCGAAGGCGCCGCCGGGCGCCAGCGGAATGACCGAAGTGAACACGTTGTACCGCCGGTTCGTGAGGTTGCGCCCGTGCAGGGCCAGGCCCCAGCGCGCGGATTCGCGCTGCAGGTCGATGCGGTAGTCGAGCAGGCCATAGCCCTGCTGCCAGGTCTGCGC
>JANJTY010000540.1 GCA_024710865.1 Lysobacteraceae bacterium
TACCAGGGCCAGCGCCGGCGCGAGCAGCAGGGGCAGCAGCATCAGGATCCAGTCCGGAGCCAGCCCGCGCAGTCGCGTCGCCAGGCCCCCCAGCTCCAGGCAGCGGGCGACCCAGAGCAGCACTGTGAACAGCAGCAGGTAATAGAGGAACCACAGGTGTCCGGTGCCGGGCGGCAAGGGCGGCAGACTGGATTGGCTTTCGAGCAGGTTGCGCAGGACCTGCAGCAGGGGCGACGGATGTGCGGCGGTGCGAGCCGCGTGCAGGGTCAGCGTCGACATCAGCCAGTGGATGAGCGGCCAGCAGAGCACGAAGGGCAGGGCGATGCGGAGCAGGCGGTTGCGGAACAGCCCGCCCAGTCCACGCCGCTGCACCAATTGGGCGGCGAGCCATCCGCTGATGAGGAAGAAGAGCGGCATGCGGAACAGGTGCAGCAGCCAGATGACGATATCGACGACGGCGGCGTTGTCGCGGTCGGCGGTGGGGAACAGTGGCTGCAGCAGCGGGCTGTAGGCCAGCGCGGCATGGAACAGCACGCCCGCCAGCATCGCCAGCGCGCGCAGGTTGTCGAGATGGTGCAGGCGGTCGGGGTGCATGGGCGGATTCGGGCCAGCCGGCAGCGTGGCCGGCCCGCGTGGGCGGTCGGCCTGATGGCAGATGACATCGGCAGTGACCGCGAAGGGGCGGTCGGTCAGCGCTGCGGCAACGGGTGGCGTTGCCGCAGCGTCGGGTTCAGTAGAACGCCTGTTTGCGGCAGTGCACCCAGGCGCTCAGCGCCACGATGGCCACGCTCAGCCCGCCCTGCGCGGCGAGGATCGCCAGCGCCGGCGTGCTCCAGACGATGGTCTCGGTCCTGATGTTCTCGCTGATCGCCGGAATCTGGCCGATGCCCATGATCAGCGGATTGACCAGCACCATGCTGGCGATCATCACGAAGGTGTTCCAGCCCTCCGATTCCACCGTCATCGCGACGGCGAGAGAAATGCTGTAGG
Source organism: Lysobacteraceae bacterium (assembly GCA_024710865.1). GTDB lineage: Bacteria > Pseudomonadota > Gammaproteobacteria > Xanthomonadales > Xanthomonadaceae > JANJTY01. Next base: position 991 of record JANJTY010000540.1, read on the forward strand.
CCAGCAGCACGTGGCCGAACACCAGCACGGCGAACACCACGAGGCCATCCGGCAGCGGCGTGTACAGCACCACCGCCAGCGTTCCCAGCGACAGCACAACGAAGGGCACGGCGAACGTCACCAGGTTGCCGAGCAGCTTGGACAGGTAGAAGTCCAGCGGCGACACCGGCAGGCTCATGATGAAGGGCAGGGTGTGTTCCTTGCGCTCGATCAGCAGCGAGTTGGAGATCGAGAAGCATGCCGCCGCCACCATCACGATCAGCAGCAGCAGGGAGCCAACGTAGAAGCTCCAGGCGCTAGCCATGCCGAGGAAGCACAGCGCCACGATGCCCGCGCCGACGTAGGCGGCGAGCTGCTTCTCGAACAGCTGCCAGTCCTTCAGCACCAGCAGGCGGATCAGCGGCAGGTTGAGGCCCAGAGGGGTGGAGGATGGGGTGTTCATGCCGCGACTCCCTGGCGCACGGTGGTGATGAAGATGTCTTCGAGGCTCATCGGATGCAGGCTGTGCACGCTGAGGCCCTGTGCCCGCAGGCGCGCGCCGAGGTGGTCGTCGAAGCCGTTGACCTTGAGCTCCAGCATGGAGCCGTTGCGGCGCACCGCGGCTAGGCCGGGAAGCTGCTGCGCGTCCGGCGTCCACTCGCCCTGGCAAACCACGCGGCGCCAGCGGTCGAGGAAGGTCTCCTTGTCCTCGCTGGCGAGCAGGCGGCCGTCGTGGAGGAAGCTGATGGTGTCCGCCAGCTGCTCGACATCGTGGGTGTTGTGCGAGGAAAACAGCACGCTGCGGCGCTCGTCGCTGAGCACGTCGGCCAGCGCGTCAAGCACCTCGGCGCGGGCGACCGGGTCGAGCCCGGTGGTGGGCTCGTCGAGCAGCAGCAGGCGCGGCCGGCGCGCCAGGTTCAGCAGCAGCAGCGCCTTGACCCGCTGGCCGTGCGAATGGCCTTGCATCGGCTGCTCGGCGCGCAGGTCGAAGCGACGCAGCAGCTCGCTCGCGTAGGCTTCGTCCCAGCCCGGATAGATCTGCCGGATCAGGTCCATGTGCCAGCGCAGGCTGCGCGTGCGGTACAGGCGCATGTCCTCGGAGGCGAAGCCGATGCCGCGCTTGGCGGCGACCTGCTGCTGCGGCATGGCATGGCCCAGCACCTCCACCGTGCCGGCATCCGCACGGGCGATGCCGGTGAGGATGCGCAGCAGGGTGGTCTTGCCGGCGCCGTTGACGCCGACCAGGCCCATGATCTGCCCCTCGGGCAGGGAGAGGCCGATGTCCTTCAGCGCAAAGTGGGAGTAGTGCTTGCTGACCCCGGAGAGGGTAAACGCGGCGGTCATTGTCATCATCCTCGGTCGGACGGAGAGGGCTTGGCGACGGGGGTCTCGTCGAGCAGCTGGTGCAGTGCCTCGCGCGACAGGCCAAGCCGCGCGGCGCAGGCGAGCAGGGCATCGCGGTGCTGGCGCAGTTCGGCGCGCAGCAGCTCGCGGGTGGCCTCGGTGGAATCCGCCACCAGCGAGCCCTTGCCGTGCCGGGTCACGATGACCCCGGCTCGCTCCAGCTCGTGGTAGGCGCGCTTGACCGTGATCACGCTGACCTGGCTCGCGCTCGCCAGTTCGCGGATGGAGGGCAGCGCCGTCCCCGGCGGCCAGTCGCCCGCCGCCACCTTGGCGGTGATCTGGTCGATCACCTGCTGGTACATCGGCGTGCCATCGCTGGCGGAAAGAAACAGTCGGGGGTCCACGCGGGCACTTCTGTGCATAGCAGATATACACAGTATGCACAGTAGGTTGGGTCGGTGCAAGGGACGAGACGTGGTCGTCATCGAGGCCTTGCGTCGCGGGGTGAGTGCATTCGATCGCTCTGGCGGACCGGCAGGGACGGGCTGTCCTCAAGCCAGGCTCACCTCGGCATGCTCAGGCGGCGACGGTCTGTCTACGGCCGTGCCCCGGAACAGGCGTGCGCGTCGAGCCACGTCCGCGCCCCGGCCAGGGCGTGGAGCCAGCTGGACGTCGCCCCGCTGAGGCGGAACCGGCCGTGCGCCTGGGCGAAGTGCTCCCCACCCTGGCTGGCGCGGGCCGTGCCTTCACGCGTCGTTGACGTGCGCCGCCGGAGCCTAGGAAAGCGACTGCGGGCCCCTCTGGTTGTGCGCAATGCACAGCGATGTCGGAGTCGTGATTCCGACGCATGGCCCGCACGGAAAGCCTGGTTCGCCACGACGTCGGTCATCCGCTAACTCAACGGTGATCGTCATGGAACTGCTGACTGGCCTTTGGCTGGGCATGCCCGTGTGGGTGTGGCTCGCCTTCATCGCGGCCGTTCTGGCCGTGCTGGTGTTTGATCTGGGCGTGCTGCACCGGGTGCCACACGAGATCGGGGTGCGGGAAAGCCTGTGGATGTCCTCGCTCTACATCGGCCTCGGCCTGCTCTGGGCGGTGGCGGTGTGGTGGATCTATTACACCTACGCCGGCGACCAGGCGCTCGATCCGCAGATCGCGGAGCTGGCCACGGCGGAGGCTCGGGCCTGGGAAGCCGTGAAGCTCTATATCACCGGCTACCTGGTCGAGAAGACGCTGGCGATGGACAACGTCTTCGTCATCTCGCTGATCTTCACCTACTTCGCAGTGCCGCGGATCCATCAGCACCGCGTGCTGTTCTGGGGCATCCTCGGCGTGATCGTGCTGCGCGCGCTGATGATCGGCGTGGGCGCGAGCCTGGTGCTGCACTTCGCCTGGATCCTTTACGTCTTCGCCGCGATCCTGATCCTGACCGGCCTGAAGATGCTGTTCGCCAAGGACACGGCGCCGGACATCGGCGACAACCTCGTGCTGGGCTTCCTGCGGCGCCGACTGCGCGTGACCGACGGCCTGCACGGTCAGCACTTCTGGATCCGCCTGCCGGACCCGGCCACCGGCCGCCTGGTGTGGTTCGCGACCCCGCTGTTCCTCTGCCTGGTGCTGGTCGAGATCGCCGACGTGGTGTTCGCGATCGACTCGGTGCCGGCGATCTTCGCCATCACGCCCGACCCCTTCATCGTCTACACCTCGAACATCTTCGCCATCCTCGGCCTGCGCGCGCTGTACTTCGCGCTGGCGGCGATGGTGCACCGCTTCCACTACCTCAAGTACGCGCTGGCCCTGGTGCTGGTCTTCATCGGCAGCAAGATCTTCCTCGGCGACTGGCTGTGGGGCGGCAAGATGCCGGCCGAGATCAGCCTGGGCGTGACCGCCCTGCTGCTGGCGGGCGGAGTGATCGTGTCGCTGTGGAAGACCCGCGGCAGCGGCGTGGCCGCGCCAGCCGGGCACTGAACCGGAGCCAGCCTCGGCCGGAGGCGAAGGCGCCGGCCGGGGCCTGCCTCAGGCCGCCGCCGCGAAGGCGTCGCGCGAGAGGTTCTCGGGCGCGCCGGCGGTGCAGTGCACGTCGTCCTCGATGCGTACGCCGCCGTAGCGGCGCAGGTGGTCGATCAGGTTCCAGTCCACCGCGCCGGCGTGCGGGCCGGCCTTGAGGCCGGCGAGCAGCTGGTCGATGAAGTAGAGGCCGGGCTCGATCGTGACCACCATGCCGGGCTGCAGGGTGCGGGTCAGGCGCAGGAAGGGATGGCCTTGCGGGCGTTCGATGCGGCCGCCCTCGGGGCCGGCCTGGAAGCCGGCGACGTCGTGTACCTGCAGGCCGAGGGGATGGCCGAGGCCGTGCGGGAAGAAGACGGAGGTGACGCCGGTCTCGAGCATCGACTCCGGCGCCATGCGCACGATGCCGAGCTCGTTCAGCACGCCGGCGAGGGCGCGGTGCGCGTCGATGTGCAGGGCGGGGTAGTCCTGCCCCGCGCGCACGCGTTCGGCAAGCCGGCGCTGCACCGCATCCACCGCGGCGATCAGCGCCTCGAAGCGCGCGTCGCCATTGCCGTAGGTGCGGGTGATGTCGGCGGCGTAGCCGTCGACGCTGGCGCCGGCGTCGATCAACAGCGAGCGCGATTCGGCCGGGGCGGTCTCGTCCTGCACCTGGTAGTGCAGCGTGGCGCCGTGCTCGTTCAGGCCGATGATGTTGCCGTAGGGGAGGCCGGCGTCGCGCTGGCCGGCGGCGGCGAGGTAGGCGCGGTGGATGGCGCCTTCGGACAGACCGGCGCGGAAGGCGGCCTCGGCGGCGCGGTGGCCGCGCACGGCGCGCGCCTGCGCGGCGCGCAGGCGGTCGAGCTCCCAGGCCGTCTTGTAGCTGCGCAGCCAGTGCAGGCGGTTGAGCACGGCCTCGGGGTTGTTCGGAACGACACCGGGCAGGGCGGCGTCGGCCTCGCCCAGGATCGCGCTGCCGGCGGCCGGCGGCAGGTGCTGCGTCGCCTCGGCCGGGCTGCGGATGATGCGGATGTCGAAGTGCTCGACCCAGACCCCGGCCGGATCGGCCGGCGGCAGATGCCAGAAATCCTCCGGCTGGTGGTAGACCAGAACGGGCTTTTGCCCCGGGGTGTAGGCGATCCAGCAGTCCGGATGGTGGTCGAGCGGCAGCCAGTGCTTGAAGTGCGGATTGGTCGCGAACGGGTAGGGCCGGTCGTCGAGGAACTGGAACTTCTCGACGCCCGCGGCGATGAGCAGGCGATCGAAGCCGCCGGCCTCGAGCGCGGCGTCGGCGCGGCGCATGAGTTCGCGCAGGTGGGCGGCGTAGAGCGTGGCGTGGTCGGTCATGGTGGGCTCGCGTGCAGGGTTTGCGCGCCGTTGGGTGGCGCGGCGACGGCGGCATTGTGCCGCATGCGGGGGCCCCGGGTCGGGGCTGAAGCTCCTCCCAACGCCTGGATCGAGGCGGCCGCGCAGGAGCGGCTTCAGCCGCGACCCGGCAACGCCGACGGCGAGGCGCTCAGGTTCCCGGCAGCAAGGCGTTGCCGCTGCCGCTGCAGGGGCCGGGCTCGCCGATGGCGCGTCCGAGGCGGACCGGCTGGCGCTGCAGGTCGACGCGGGCTTCCATCGCGGCGGTGATGAGCAACTCGTTCTCTTCGGTCAGCATCAGGGCGCAGCTCACGCCCAGGCGCAGGGCGATCTCGGCGAAGCGCGCGGGCCCCGCGACGAACAGCGCGGTGGAGGCGACATCGGCCAGCACCGGGTCCGGATGGATCACCGCCACCGCGGCGCTGCCGCGCACTGGATGCCCGGTGCGCGGGTCGAGGATGTGCGGCCAGCGTCCGCCGTCCGGCGCGGCGCGGAACTTGTTGTAGTTGCCGGATGAGAACAGGGCCTCGTCCGGACCGAGCTGCACGCCGGCGAGCACGCCGCCGTACGGGTCGCGGATGCCGACCTGCCAGGCGCGACCGCCCGCGTCGCCCATGGCGTAGATGTCGCCCCCCATCGTCAGCAGGGCGCGGTCGATGCCGTGCCGGCGCAGCGCGTCGCGCACCGCTTCGACCGCGACGCCTTCGGCCATGCCGCCGAAATCGAGCTTCACGGCGCGGTTGCGGCTGTAGACCATGCCCGCGTCGATGCGCACGTCACTGATGCGCGGCGCGGCGCGCACCCAGTCCTCGACCGTTTCGGGATCGGGCGCCGGCGTGGCGACCGGGAACTCGCTGGTGTGGAAGCCCCAGAGCGCGATCAGCCCGCCCGCTGCGGGGTCGAACAGGTAGTCGGTCAGCGGCGCCAGCTCGCGAGAGCGCCGGATCAGGGCCTGGATCGAGTCCGGTGCCGGCGCCGAGGTGCCGAGCGCGAGGGCGTCGTTGATGGCGGTGAGCGGGCTCGGCTCCCAGGCATGCCAGTCGCGGTGCATCGCGGCCAGGGTCGGCCCGATCTCGGCCATGGCTGCATCGGCCGCGGCGGCGGGCGGATCGACCAGCTGCAGTTCGGCCAGGCCACCAAACACCAGCAGCTGTTCGTTGCGCAGCACCGGCTCCGGCGCGCAGCCGCCCTGCACCAGCAGCAGGGCGAGCAGCGCCGCGCGGCCGGCGGTCCGCATCACACGTACTGGCCGCCGGGCTGGTCGATCCAGGCACGCAGGGCGAGACCGTCCTCGTGGCCGAGATCGATGAAGCGGAAGCCCGACCAGACCTGGCCCGGCACGTTGGCCTCGTCGGTCCAGAGGTGGTGCGCGCCGACGCTGATCTCGCGCGTGCCCTTGGGGCCACGCAGGGTGAAGCGGAGCTGGAAGAGCGCGTCCTCGTACGGGGTCTCGCTGCCGATCAGCAGCATGCCGGATTCGGAGATGTTGCCGATCCGGCCCAGAACCACCTCGCGCATCAGGTCGATGACCTCGATGGTATCGTCGGCGCGCTTGCGCTTGGCGCGGCGGAGCTCGTGCATGGTGCTGTCCTCAGGCGGCGGGCGGCGTGGCGGATCGGCCCGCGAAGCCGCGCAGCGCGCCGACCACGGCGTGCCAGGCGCGGTCGATCAGGCTCTCGGGTTGGGCCTCCACCACGCGCACGTTGCCGCGGTTGATCTCGCGCGCCAGCCAGTTGAGCGAGTATTCGCCGACGCGCTGACCGCGCGCGTTCACGAACAGGCAATGACCGGTCACGGTGCTATACCAGGACAGGCGACGCCGCACGCGGTCGCCTTGCTGGTTGACGGTGAACTCCATCCAGGCGCCGAAGGGCAGGTGCTTGATGCGCTCCAGCGTGGCACGCTCGTCGGCCGAAAGCGGCGAGGCCTTGTCGTCCTCGGCGCCGCCGCCCTGGCCCTGGCCCAGCCGCGTGCGCGCCTTCAGCCGCATGGCCAGTTCGGTGCGCGAGGCCGGATCGGACTCGTCCTCCTCGACCGAGGCCGACAGCAGGCGCGCCGAAACGGCCTGCGCATCCTCGGCGTGGTAGCCGACCCGCACCAGGGCCTGCTCGATCTCCTCGCGCAGGCCGTGGGCTTCGGCCGGCGCGATCAGGGGTTTGCCGGTGGTGCGCAGACTGACCGCCGAGTCGATCAGGCGCTCGGCCAGGTGCAGCTGGTGGCGGAAGGCCTCCGAGTCTTCGCCCTGGCGCAGCAGGGTGAGCGAAAGCACGTCCGACCAGGCCTGCGCCAGCAGGGTGTGGAGGAACTTCGGGATGCGCTTGCCGGCGAGCTTGGCGTCGATCGCTTCGGCGGCATTCAGCCTGGCCAGCTCGAGCTTCTCGCGACCGCGCGCCGATTCGACGTGGCGCTTCTCGGCCACCTCGGCCTTGCGCGCCTGCAGCTGCAGGTGCTGGCTGAGGTCGCCGAGCAGGTCGGTGAACATGCGCGCGTCGCCGCTGAAGTCGTTCGCAACCCGATCGACCACGAGGCGCAGCTTTTCGACCAGTTCGCGGTCGCCCTCGTCGCCGCCGAGCCAGTGCGCGCCGGTTTCGGCGATGGCGTTGAGCATCTGCCGCGCCGGGTGCTGGCGGCGGGTGAAGAAGGCTTTGTCCTCCAGCGCCACGCGCAGCAGCGGCACCTGCAGCCGGCCGAGCAGCGCCGCGGCCGGGCTGTTCGGGCGCACGTCGCGCATCAGGTGCTCGAACAGCATGCCGACCAGGTCGATCGAATCGCCGTCCTCGTCGGACAGCGCCGGTGCCTTGCCCTCGGGCGAGAGCTGGCGCAGCTGCGCCAGAAGATCCTGTTTGAGATGGCCGATGCTGCGTGCAGCCGGCTTGCCGTCCACCAGCACTGGCGCGGCCGGCTTGCGCTGCAGGTTCTGCAGCACCGACTGCAGGTCGGCGGTGCTGGGCACGAAGGCGTTGGCATTCTTCTGCGCGGGCGCGCCGCCCAGTTTGCCGAGCAGGCTGCGGCGGCCGGCCAGCAGTTGGCGCAGCACGTCGAACATCTCGACGTCCGCACCGCCTGCGCTCGCGGCGTCGGGCTCCGGCGGGACGGCGGGATTGGGCCAGGCAGTAAGCGGGGCGGCAGGCGCCGATGCCTGCCGGGCCGACAGCATCGCCTCCAGCGCGGCGGCGGCGTCGATCGTGGGTAGTGGTGCGGCGGCGGGATCGGCGGCGGCCCGCGCCGGACCCGGCGCCGCGGCCGGCGGTGGGGGCGGCGCGCCCCGCGGGGCTCCCCCCGTCCCACCCGCCCCGGGCGCGCGCGCCGCCGCCCCCCGCCGCCGATCCCGCCGCCGCACCACTACCCACGATCGACGCCGCCGCC
>JANJTY010000163.1 GCA_024710865.1 Lysobacteraceae bacterium
CTTCGGCGCGGTGAAGTACTGGTTCAGCACGTCGTCGAGGCGGTTGGCCACGGCGAAGAACAGCGGTCCGCTGATGCGGAACGCCGCCACGCCTTCGGGCAGCAGGTCGCGCTGGTCCGGCGTGGCCGGCTGGCCGAGATCGTCGTGCTCGGATTCGAGCAGGGGGCGGTGGCCCTCCAGCGCCACCACTTCGCTCATGCGGTGCATGAACAGCAGCGCGGCCAGCACCACGCCGACCTCGATCGCGATGGTGAGGTCGAAGGCGACGGTGAGGCCGAAGGTGACCAGCAGCACCACGCGGTCGCCCAGCGGCGCCTTCATCAGGTGCCGGAAGCGCTCGACCTCGCTCATGTTCCAGGCCACCACCAGCAGCACCGCGGCGAGCGCGGCCAGCGGCACCTTCGCCATCAGCGGCGCCGCCAGCAGCATGAACGCCAGCACGAACACCGCGTGCAGCATGCCGGCCACCGGCGTGCGTCCGCCGGCGCGGATGTTGGTGGCGGTGCGCGCGATCGCGCCGGTCGCGGGCAGGCCGCCGAACAGGGCCGAGCCCATGTTCGCCACGCCCTGCGCGACGAGCTCGCAGTTGCTGCGGTGGCGACCGCCGGTCATGCCGTCGGCGACCGTGGCCGAGAGCAGCGACTCGACTCCCGCCAGGAAGGCGATTGTCAGCGCCGCCGGCAGCAGTTCGCCGGTGCGCGCGAAGGGGATCTCGGGCCAGTCGAAGCTCGGCAGGGCGGAGGGGATCTCGCCGTAGAGCGAGCCGATGGTCGGCACCGGCAGGGCGAAGACGGCCACCGCGAGCGAGCCCAGGCCCACCGCGAGCAGGAACTGCGGCCAGTTCGGACGGTAGCGGCGCAGCAGCGCGATCAGCAGCAGGCAGCCCAAGGTCAGGCCCACGCTGAAGGCGTTGAACGTGCCGATGTGTTCGGTATAGGCCTGCAGGCGCGGGAGGAACTCGCCGGGCAGCTTCTCGATGTCGAGGCCGAGCGCGTCCTTGAGCTGGCTGAGGAAGATGCTGACCGCGATGCCGGCGGTGAAGCCGGTGATGACCGGCTGCGGCATGTAGCGCAGCAGCGCGCCGAGGCGCATCAGGCCGGCCGCGACCAGCAGGATGCCGGCGAGCAGGGTGCACAGGATCAGGCCGCCGTAGCCGTGTTCGCCGATGATGTTGAACACGACTGGGATGAAGGCCGCCGTCGGGCCGCCGATCTGCACGCGCGAGCCGCCCAGGGCCGAGATCAGGAAGCCGGCGACGATGGCGGTGTGCAGGCCCTTCTCCGGCGGCGCGCCGGAGGCGATCGCCAGCGCCATGGCCAGCGGCAGCGCGACGATCGCGACCGTGAGCCCGGCCAGCGCGTCCTGGCGCAGCGCGCCCAGGCTGTAGCCGCGGCGCAGCACCGTGACCAGCTTGGGCAGGTACAGGTGCCAGACGGGCGACGGCGCGGCGGTGTTCATTGCAGACCCGGGAGGGTATCAGATGCGAAAGCGGGCGCGCGAGCGCCGGCGTGCGTTGTAGCCACCGGCGCATTGACCGGGCGCCACTGCGCCGTGCACTCTTCCCCGTGGGGAGACGTGAAACCGGCCGCCGTCTGCTTCAGGCGGCCCTGACGCTGTGGGGCCTTCAGCAGGTGATCCATCCGGATGCCGACGTTTCCTCCGTGTGCGCGAAACCGTTGCCAGCGAGCACGGCGCCGACCCTGCGCGCCCTCCCGAGCCACCACCCGATGCCGTTCGCCTCGTGCCTTCGAGGGCGCGTCGGCCTGCCGTTCCTTTCTGCCATCACCAGCCCGGAGCCCATTGCATGACCCGCTTACGCCCACGTGCGCCGCGCCGCAATCCGCTTGCACTCGCCACCCGACTGGTCGTCGCCAGTCTCGCGCTTCCGGCCGTGGCCCAGGAGATTCCAGCTGCGTCCGACGACGAGGCCGCTCGCCTCGATGCGGTGACGGTCACCGCCAGCCGCCGGTCCGAGTCGGTACAGGAAGTTCCGATCAACATCACCGCCGTCACCGGCACCGACATCGAACAGCAGGGCCTGAAGGATCTCGCCGACTTGGTCCAGACGGTACCGGGCCTGTTTCTGGTCGACCAGGGCGGGCGTGACACCAACCTGCTGGTTGTGCGCGGCCTGAACGTCAGCAGCCTGGCTGGGTTCGACGGCAATCTCAGCGGCGGCGGCGTGGTCGCCCAGTACCTGGGCGATATCCCGCTCTACATCGACCTGCGCCTGCTCGACATCGATCGCGTCGAGGCCCTGCTGGGGCCGCAAGGCACGCTGTACGGCGCCGGTACGCTGGGCGGCGCGATCCGCTACCTGCCGGTTCGACCCGAACCCGGCGAGACCTCGGCCACCCTTGGACTGGGTCTCAACACCCTGAGTCACAGCGATGACATCGGTAGCGAAGTCCGCTTCACCGCCAACCTGCCGGTGGGCGAGCGTGGCGCCTTCCGGGCCGCCCTCGGCCACTTCAAGGATCCCGGGTTCATCGACTACGACTACGTGGTGCGGGTGCCGGGCGTTTCGAATCCGCAGCCCGACTTCAGCAATCCGGACGAGGTCGCGGCCAACCTGCGTTCTGTCGAGGACGCCAACTTCGTCGACGTTCTGAGCGCGCGACTGTCGTTTCGCTACGACTTTACCGACGCGGTCTCGCTCGACCTGAACTACTACCATCAGGATCAAGAGGCCGGCGGGCGCACCATCAATCATGTCGCGTCCTTCGGCACCGGGCGCTACGTCTCGGCACAGCGTTACGAGGAGCCGAACGAGCGCGAGAACCGCCTGTTCAGCGCGGAGCTGAACGCGGATCTCGGCTTCGCGACCCTGACCTCGGCCACCGGCTATTCCAAGTACACCGACGATGGTCAGCGCGACCAGACCGACCTTCTGCTCAACTTCGAGTACGGCTACGAGACCTTTCCGTCCTTCGCCGCCTTCACCCACGAGGAAACCGAGCAGGAGCGCTGGAACCAGGAGATCCGCCTGGTCTCCAACAGCGAAGGTCCGCTGAGCTGGATCGTGGGCGGCTTCTACAACCGGGCCGAGACCTACGGCACCAGCAAGGAGTTCGTGCCGGGCCTGCCGGCGTTCTGGGAAGTCGACCGACCCGATGCGCTCGAGTACTTCTCGATCGCGGACGTCGATTTCAAGGAAACCGCTCTGTTTGGCGAACTCCGCTATGCCTTCACTGATCGTTGGGATGCCACCCTCGGCGCGCGCCGCTTCGACTTCAGCGACGACTCGACCGTCGGCTTCGACCTGCCCTTCCTTTACACCTCGCTCGGCATCTACGGTCCGAACGACATCTCGCCCGCGCTGGAGAACGTCAAGGTGTCGGATGCCGACACCATCTTCAAGTTCAACACCAGCTACCGCTTCAGTGACGACCTGATGGGCTACTTCACCCTGAGCGAGGGCTATCGCACCGGCGGTTCGAACGCCATTCCCGCCTGCCAGGATCCGATTCCGCCCGGGCAGAACGTCTGTGCCCTTCCGAACGAGCTGCTGATCCAGCCCGACAAGACCCTCAACCACGAGATCGGGCTCAAGTCGAGCTGGCTGGATGGTCGCCTGGTTCTCAACGGTGCGCTTTACTACATCGAGTGGGATGACATCCAGATCGCCGGCACCACGGTCAACGGCAACCTGCCGATCACGGTCAACGGCGGCCAAGCCGAGAGCCGCGGCGTCGAGCTTTCCGCCACCGCCCTGCTGGGCGAGGGCTGGCGGCTCAACGCCAGCTACTCGTACACCGACGCCGAGTTGACCGAGGACGCACCCGGCATCGTCGCCGGCGAGGACGCCTTCGCTGGCGACCGCCTGCCGGGTTCGCCGAAACAGCAGGCGAACGTGGCGGTGAACTACTACCGCCCGATGGCGAACGGCATGGCTTGGGGCCTTGACTACGGCGTGCACGTCCAGAGCGACGTGTACACCCGCGTCGGTCTCCGCAACAACGGCGAGATCCTGGGCGGCTACAGCACGCACAACGCCGCCTGGACCCTGTTCGGCGAGCAATGGGATCTGCGCTTCTACGTGAAGAACGCCTTCGACAAGTACGCCGAGACCGGCGTGCGCGGAACCCCGGCGTTCATCCGCGACATTAACGGCTTCGCCCTGCGAACCTACTACAAGTCCGTGCTCGAGCCGCGCCGCATCGGCGTCGACTTCACCTGGCGTTTCTGAGCTCCGGGGGCCCCCCCCCGGGCGGCGGGGCCCCCCGCCCATGAAAGGAGCGCCAACGGAATCAGCGCCCCCCCCCCACGCGCGGGG
>JANJTY010000164.1 GCA_024710865.1 Lysobacteraceae bacterium
CTCCCAGGCCTCGCCGGCCAGCTCGTCATCCCACTCGAAGACCACGCCGGTGTCCTCGTCGTGGTGGTGCCGGCGCACGCCGAACTGGCCCGGGTAGACCACCACCTCGTGCCAGCCGGACAGCGCGCCGTAGCCCAGGCGCAGGCAGGGCAGGCAGGCCTGGGCGGCGATGGCGATGCGCTGCCAGGGCTGCAGCGCCAGCCCGGCGACCGGCGTGATGGTCTTGTCGCGCAGGAAGCGCGCGCTCACGGCAGCCAGCCGCTGCTGCGCGTCGAGGTCCAGGGCGCGAACCAGGGCGAGGCGGTCGAGGGCGGTAGCCCAGTCAGCCGGATCCAGCGCCGGCGGCGGCGCGCGGAAGCGGTCGAGCAGGCGGGAAAGAAGAGAGGCCATGGCGCCACGATGCGCAGGCCGGCAGGGAATGGCAAGGCGTCGACAGGGGAGTGTTGTGGGGAGCCTGCCGCCGCCTTGCCGCGACGTCCGTGCCGAGGGGTAAGACGTCTGGGCGGGGCATTGGTTTCGCGGCGCGGCCCGCGCCGTTCAGCCGCGGGACGGTCCAGCCCTACTTGAACATGCCCGGCAGGAAGCTGTGCCAGGCCGCACCGCGGCTGCGCACGCGTGGCGCCGGGGCGGACTCGGCGGCGGAGGCATCGCCCGAGGGTTTGAGCGCGGGCGGCGCGGTGGGGGCGGTTGCCGTCAGCGGCGTGCCGCCGGCGTCGGCAGGCGCTGCCGCGGTTTCCGACGGACAACCGCGCGGCGCCGCCGTGGCGCCGCTGGACTCGGCCGCCAGGGCGGTTCCACCGAACAGGATCAGGAACAGCAGGGCGGGAGCGGCGGCGGAGCGGGTCATGGCGGACATCCGGTGCGGGAGCCGAACCAGTCTAACGCGAAGCCATTGGGCGGCGCGTTCGCCTCGGCGCGGGTCGGGCACGGCTCGCCGCCGCGCTGCAGTGCAGCATCCAAAGCGCCGGGCCTTGCGGCAGACTCCGGCCCATGTCCGCCGTCCTCGAACTCGACCCGCCGCAGCCGCGGGTCAATGCCGCCGCCCTCAAGCGGGCGCTGATCGCCGGGGTGCGCCAGGTGCTGGCGCAGCGCGAGGCGATCGACCGCATCAATGTCTTCCCGGTGCCCGACGGGGACACCGGCAGCAACCTTGCCTTCACCCTGCACGCGGTGATGGGCGGCGCGCTGAGCGCGCCGGCGCCCGACTGCGGTGCGCTGCTGCGGCGCGTGGCCGACGACGCCATCGACGGTGCGCGCGGCAACTCGGGCGCCATCCTCGCCCAGTTCCTGCAGGGCGTGGGCGAGACCGTCGCCGGCGAACGCCTGCTCACCCCGGCCGAACTGGCGCGCGCGGTGCGGCGCGGCGCCACGCAGGCGCGCCAGGCCCTGTCGGAACCGCGCGAGGGCACCATCCTGAGCGTGATCGCGGCCTTCGCCGAGGCCTTGGACGAGCGCGCCAACCGCGGCGGCGCCGGCCTGCAGCACTGGTATGCCGCGGCCCTGGCGCGCGCGCGCCGGGCCCTGTCGGACACGCCCAAGCAGCTCGCTGCGCTGCGCCAGGCCGGCGTGGTCGATGCCGGCGCCATGGGCTTCGTCGAGCTGCTCGAAGGCATCGGCGCCTTCCTCCAGCACGGCCGCGCGGTGCATGCGCAGGCCACGGCGGCGAACGATGCCGGCGACGTGGCCGGACACACCGCGCTGGAGTTCGATCCGCTGCACCGCTTCTGCACCGAATGCCTGGTCGAGGGCGAGACCATCGACCGCCATCGCCTGCGCAGCGCGGTCGAATCGATCGGTGCCGGCAGCGTGGTGGTGGCCGGCAGCGGCAGCCGCGTGCGCATCCATGCCCACCTCGGCCAGCCGCAGCAGCTGTTCGGCCTGGCCGCGCGCTTCGGCCGCGTCTCCGGGCAGAAGGCGGAGGACATGCACGCCCAGCACGCCGCGGCCGCGGGCGAGGCGCGCGTGGCGATCGCGGTCGACAGCGGCGCCGATTTCCCCGATGACTGGATCCTGCGCCACGGCCTGCAGGTGGTGCCGGTTCGGGTCAGCTTCGGCAGCGAGGATTTCCTCGACAAGATCGGCCTGACCACGGCCGAGTTCTACCGTCGCCTGCGCTCGGGTGGCGAGTTGCCCAAGACCTCGCAGCCGCCGCCGGGCGACTTCCGCCGCCGCTTCGAGGCCGCGCTCTCGCACAAGGACGCCGTGCTCTACGTGGGTCTCTCCAGCGCGCTGAGCGGCACCCTGCAGTCGGGCGAGGGCGCGGCGCAGCGGGTCGATGCCGAACGCGTGCGCGTGTTCGACACGCTCAACGCCAGCTGCGGCCAGGGCCTGATGGTATTGGCCGCGGCTGAGGCGGCGGCGCGCGGCGAGAGCGTCGAACAGATCCTGGCGCGGCTCGAGCGCCTGCGTCCGCAGACCCGCCTCTACGCCTGCGCGCGCGACATCGCGCACGCGGTGCGCGGAGGCCGGGTGCCGGCCTGGGTGCAGCCGATCGCGCGCTTCGCCGGCCTCACCCCGATCGCCGCGCTCAAGCCCGATGGCCGCCTTGGCGTGCGCGGTGGCCTGCTCGGCTCGGGCCGCGTGCCCGAGCGCTTCGCCGCCTGGGTCGGGCGGCGGGTGCCGCGCGGGCAGCGCTGGCGCGCCCTGGTCGGGCACTGCGATGCGCCGGCCGATGCCGAGGCCCTGCTCGAGGCACTGCGGCGGCGCCTGGGCGAGGTCGAGGGCTGGGCGGTCGAGGCCGGTCCGGCGATCGGCGCCCACGCCGGTCCCGGCGCCCTGGTGGTGGCGCTGCAGCCGCGCGATCCGGATTGACTGCGCGGCGCTGAGCGCATCGACGCGCTAGTCTTTCCGGCATGCCACCGCTCGCGCACGCCATCCTTCTCATCCTCGTCGCCTACGCGCTCGGCTCGATCGCCGGCAGCCTGGTGCTGGGCCGCCTGCGCGGGGTCGACATCCGTACCCAGGGCAGCGGCAACGCCGGCGGCACCAATGCCTTCCGCACCCAGGGCTGGCGCTTTGCCCTCGGCGTGGTGGCGATCGACATCGGCAAGGGCGCGCTCGCGGCCGGCCTGGGTCTCGCGCTGGCGCCGGAGGGGCTGGGCTGGCCGCCGGATGCGCTCGCCGCCGCCTGCGGCGCGGCCGCGGTGATCGGCCACACCTGGCCGGTGTTCTTCGGCTTCCGCGGCGGAAAGGGCGCCGGCACCCTGGTCGGCGCGCTGGCGGTGCTGTGGCCTTCCAGCCTGCTGCCCCTGGTCGGGCTCTGGCTGCTGGTGCTGACCCTGAGCGGATACGTGGGACTGGCAACGGTCTGCGCCGGCCTGCTGCTGCCGCTGCTGACGCTGGCGTTCCCGGACGGTGCCGTGCGCCTGGCCCTGGCCGTGTTCGCCGCCGCCTTCCTGCTCTACACCCACCGCAGCAACCTGGTGCGGCTCGCGCGCGGCAACGAGAACCGCTTCGAGCGCGTGCGCATCTGGCATCGGGCCTGGCGCCGGCTGGGCGCGCGCGGATGAGCGTGGGCTTCGGCGCGGCCGGCATCGCGGCGGCGTGGCCGTCCGCGGTGCCGTGTCCCTGCATCGAGGTGGTGCGCGAGATCGACTCGACCCAGGACGCGCTGCGCGCGCGCGGCGCGGCGGCGGCCGGCTGCCTGCTGATCGCCGAGCGCCAGCGCGCCGGACGCGGCCAGCGCGGGCGGACCTGGCTCTCGCCGCCCGGCGCCGGGCTCTACCTCTCGCTCGGCTGGCGCCTGCCGCGGCCCTTGGCCGGGCTTGGTGGCCTGAGTCTGGCGCTCGGCGTGGGTCTGGCCGAAACCCTGCAGGCGCGCGGCTTCGCCGGAATCGCGGTGAAGTGGCCGAACGACCTGGTCGTGGGCGAGGCCAAGCTGGCCGGTCTGCTGGTCGAACTCGGTGCGGGCGAAACCGGTGGCGTGGTGGTCGGGCTGGGCCTGAACCTGCGCCTGCCGCCGGATGCCGGCGAGCGCCTGCAGCGGCCCGTCATCGACCTCGCCGCGCTGGGCCCCGTCCCGGCTGCCCACGCGCTCGCCGCCGCCGTCGCGGCCAGCCTGGTCGCCACCCTGGAAGCCTTCGCGCACGCAGGCTTCGAACCCTGGCTGCCGCGCTGGCGGGCGGTCGATGCAC
The DNA here is from genome assembly GCA_024710865.1 of Lysobacteraceae bacterium. Classification (GTDB taxonomy): domain Bacteria; phylum Pseudomonadota; class Gammaproteobacteria; order Xanthomonadales; family Xanthomonadaceae; genus JANJTY01. The sequence continues at coordinate 4,134 of JANJTY010000164.1, forward strand.
TGGCCGGGCGCAGCCTGCAGGTGCAGCGCCCCGGCCTGCCGGCGCTGATGGGCGAGGCCGCCGGGGTCGATGCCGACGGCGCCCTGCTGCTGCGCCGTGGCGCGGCACTCACCCGCCTGCACAGCGGCGAAGCCAGCGTGCTGGCGGCATGATCCTGCTCGCCGACCTCGGCAACACGCGTCTGAAGCTCGCGACGCTGGACGCGCACGGCGGGGTCGAGCCGCGCGCGGCCCTGGCGCATGCGGAGGCGGGTTTCGAGTCCGCCCTTGCCGATGCCCTGGATGGTCTGGGCGCGATCGCGTCCATCTGGCTGGCCAGCTCCGCGCCATCGCCGCTCGCCAGCCAGGTGCAGGGCCTGCTGCAGGCGCGTGCGCCGCTGCGCCGCGCGCGCGTGGAGGACGGCATCGGCGGCCTGCGCCTGGCCTACCGCGAACCGCAGCGCCTGGGCGTGGACCGTTTCCTCGCGCTGCTGGGTGCGCGCCGGCGCGGCGTCGAATCCGGCCTGGTGGTGCTGGTCGGCACTGCGATGACGATCGACGCCCTCGCGCCCGGGGGCCGGCATCTCGGTGGACTCATCCTGCCCTCGCCGCAGCGCATGCGCGCCGCCTTGCATCGCGACGCGCCGCACTTGCCCGAGTCCGGTGGGGCCGTGCTGGATTTCGCCGCCGACACCCTCGATGCCCTGCAGTCCGGCTGCAGCCTGGCGGCGCAGGCGCTGGTCGAGCGCAGCCTCGCTCGCCTCGCCTCCGGGCCCGAACCTCGCCTGCTGATTGCCGGCGGCGGTGCCGGTTCCGTGCTCGATGGTCTTGGCGCCCGGGCCGAGTCCTGTCCGCATCTGGTCCTGGAAGGACTGTCCCAATGGGGCATGCTGCGCGACGGCGGCGCCGCGCATGACGCAGAATCGGACCGAACCGCGAATGAACCCGGGCACACGCCGGGCGGCGCTAGCGCAGCCGCGCGCGGGGCGGAGCGGCGTTGACCCGAACGTGCGCCCCGCAGTCTTGAGCGCCGCACTGCAGCGGCAACCACGATCAGGGAGATCCGATGCGACTCATCCTATGCCTGTCCCTTGCGCTCGTGGCCGGCGCCGCGGCGGCCCGCGACCTGCCGCAGTGGCGCCTGTCGGCCGAGCATGAAGCCAAGCGTGCCGCGCCGGCCCATCTCGCCGACTACGCCAGGCTGCCACCGGGCAGCGTGATGCGGCTGCAGGCCGGGCCGGCCGAGAAGCACGGTGCGGCGCCCTCGATCGAACTGCCGGGCGGGGTCCGTCATCGCCTCACCGACCTGCGCCGCATCCCGCATGGCAATGGCGACGTCAGCTTCGTGGCGGCGCTGCAGGGCGCGGGCCAGGGCGCGCAGGTCCTGATGACGGTGGGTGAGGACGCGAGCTTCGGCAGCTGGCGCACGCCGCAGGGGGCCTTCCGCTTCGAGTCCTGGGGCGACCAGGGCTGGCTGGTCGATCTGTCGCACCCGGGCATTCGCCTCGAGGCGGCGGATGAGGGTGCGCTCTGGGACGCACCCCTCCCCGAGCTTCCCGACGCGGGTCGCGAAAAGAACGGCCCGGTGGTGATCGACGTGCTGTTCCTCTACAGCGACGGCTTCGCCGCGCGCTATCCGGGCAGCGCCACCCAGACCCGCATCAACCACATCCAGGCGCTGGGCAACCAGATCCTGGCCAATTCCGGCCTCGACCTCACGACCCGCCTGGCGGGTGCACAACGGACCACCTACCCGGACAGCGATGGCCCCAACCAGGATGCCCTGCTGCGCATGCGCGATGCGCTGGCCGGGCTCGCCACCACCGTGCCGGACTTCGCCAACCTGCGCGCCGACCGCGATGCGCTCGGCGCGGACGTGGTGTCCTTCCTGCGTCCGCATGACGTGGAAACCCGCGGCAACTGCGGCATCGCACTTTTCCCCAGCGGTGATCCATCGCGGGCGGTGCATGTCGTGTCGGACGGTTTCAGTTCGTGGTCGCTCTGCGGCGACGACGTCTTCACCCACGAGCTCGGGCACAATCTGGCCGCCGAGCACCAGAATGGCGCCAACTCGCCCAATGCCGGCTTCGGCACGGCGCATGTCGTGCCGGGTCGTTTCCATACCCTGATGGGTTCCTTCGGCACCGGGCATCCGGACCGCCTGCGTCGGCTCGAACGTTTCTCCAATCCCGACCAGCTCTGCGGTGGTCGTCCCTGCGGCGTGGCCGGCGTGTCCGACAACGCGCGTCGCATCCGCGAGTTGCAGGGGCTGGTGGCGAACTACCGCGCGCCGGCTCCGGGCGCGCCACCGGCAGCGCTGCCGGTGGCGACCGATCCTGACGTGGACGGCGACGGCGTACCCGAAAGCCAGGACGCCTTCCCCTTCGATCCGGCGCACGCAGCCGACCTCGATGGTGACGGCGTGCCCGACGGCCTCGACGCCTTCGCGGGCAACCCCGCGGAGAGCGCCGACAGCGACGGCGACGGCATCGGCAACAACGCCGATTCCGACGACGACAACGACGGCGTGCCGGATCCGCTCGACGCGTTTCCGACCGATCCAAGCGAACAGACCGACAGCGACGGCGACCGTGTCGGCGACAGCGCCGATGCCTTCCCGGCCGACCGCACCGAGTGGCTCGACAGCGATGGCGACACGGTCGGCGACAACGCCGATGGGGACACCGACGGCGACGGCGTGCCCGACCTGCAGGACGCAGCCACGCTGGCGGCCAGCGACCTGCTGGTGGTCAGTGCGGGTACGGACCGGGTGTTGCGCTTCGAGGCCGACAGCGGTCACTTCGCGGGCGTCGAGATCGCCGAATCGCACGAACCGCAGGCCCTTGGCCCGCAGTCGGGACTGGCTTGGAACGTCACCCAGAAGCGCTTGTACGCCTTGCTCGCGAGCGAGGTACGGCGGTACGACCGGGCCAGCCGGCAGCGCATCGACCGCTTCATTCGCGGTAACCGCGATGGCGTCAACCCGGGCTTTCCTGCCGGGTTTCCGGTCGGACTCAGCCTGGCCTCGGACGGGACCGTGCTGATCTCCGAGGAAGGCACCCGCACCCCGCTCCGCTTCGACGCCGTGACTGCGGCCGAGCGCCCTGGCGGCGTGTTCGGAACCGCGGGTCTTTTCGCCAGCCCACCGCGTGCCGCGGCACTGGATGCCGCCGCCCGGGTCTGGTTCATCGAGCGAAACAGCCAGATGCACGAGATCGATGCGACCACCGGCCAGCGTCTGCGCGCGTTCCGGCCGCGCAACGATGGCGCGATGGTGTCGCGCGATCCGACCGCGTTGACGGTTGGGCCGGATGGTCGCACGTTGTTTCTCGCCGACGCGGCCAGCCACGCCGTTTACCGCATCAATCCCGATGTGCCCGATCCCGTGCTCCCCTTCGTTGCGCCCGGTGCAGGCGGACTCTCCTATCCGGCCGGTCTCGCGTTCGGCCCCGACGGCCACCTCTACGTCTCCAGCGCCGGCAACGACCGCATCCTGCGCTACGACGGCGCCAGTGGCGCGTTCATCGACGTCTTCAGCCGCGCGCCCGACGGCGTGCTGCGCCAGCCGCGCGCCCTGCTGTTCGTACCCAAGGTGGCCGACCGCTTCCCGCGCGATCCGGCGCGCCGCTTCGCGCCGGTCGCCGGCGGCTGGTACAACCCGGCGCGGTCCGGCCACGGCTTCGACATCCAGCGCAGCGGCAGCGGCCTGGCCGTGGTCTGGTACACCTACCGCACCGATGGCCGCCCGACCTGGTACCTCGCGGTGGCGCCGCTGCAGGGCGATACCTGGAGCGCCGACCTGCTGCAGTTCCGCTGGCAGGACGGCGCGGCCGTGCCCGAGGTGGTCGGCAGCGCCGAACTGGTGTTCGAGGACGAGCGCCGCGCGAGCTTCGCCTGGAGCCTGCCCGAGGGCGAGGGCAGCGAGCCGATCCAGACCCTCGCCCTCGGCACCAGCGCCGAATCGCAATTCCCGACCGCGGCCTGGTACCGCCCGGCCGAATCCGGCTGGGGACTGTCGCTGACGCGCCAGGGCGCGGTCACCTTCGCCATGGCCTTCGTCTACGACGCCGAGGGCGAACCGGTCTGGTTCGGCGGACCGGCGCTGGACCAGGCCGAGCCGGATGCGTTCGACATGCTCTGGTTCGACGGTCCCGACCGTTGCCCCTCCTGCACCGGCCCGGCCAACGCCACGCCGACGCCGGGAGGCAGCCTGCGCTTCGCGCCGCTCTCGCTCGACCGCGGCACGCTGCAGGCCGACCTCGACGGTGGCGGCGTGCGGTGGCAAAGACCGGCGGCCGAGTTCCGTCGCCTCACCGACACCCCGACCGGCATGAACGGCGATCCGCTCCCCGAGTGAGGCCAGCGCGCACCCGGTCGATCACGGCCGGGTGCGCAGAGTCGCAACCTGGCGGTCACGGAAGTTCCATCTTCACCCGCTGCAATGGCGCGCTTTCCATCCGGGGACCGCGCCATGCAACGCCACACGCTCTCGCTCGCCCTGCTCGCCGCCCTCGCGGCGCCCGTGCAGGCCCAGGACCCGGCCGCGCCGGACGGCAACGAGGCCGAGCGCCGCCAGCTCGACACCATCGTGGTGCAGGCGGAGATCGCCTACCGCGACCGCAGCGAGTCCACGGCGCCGGTGCTGTCCTACGACCTCGACTTCTTCCAGCGCTTCGAGCCGCTGACCGTCGGCGACATGCTCAAGCGCGTGCCGGGCGTGGCCTTCGTCTCGGACGTGCTGGAGTACGACGGCGCGCGCCTGCGCGGCCTGGATCCCGGCTATACCCAGATCTTGATCAACGGCAAGCAGGTGCCGGGCGCGGGCGACGACCGCAGCTTCTTCGTCGACCGCATCCCGGCCGAACTGGTCGACCGCATCGAGATCATCCGCTCGCCCTCGGCCAACCGCTCGGGCGATGCGGTCGCCGGCGCGCTCAACATCGTGCTGCGCGACGCGTACCGCTTCGAGGGTGCCTACCTGCGCGCGGGCGCGCTCAACTTCCGCGACGGCGAAACCAAGGGCAGCTTCGGCGCGGTGGCGGGCGGCGAGTTCGCCGGCGGGCGTCTGCTCGGCGGCCTCAACATCCAGGGTCGCTACAACCCCAAGCTCAAGCGCAGCGACCGCTTCGAAGAGCCCGGTGGCGACTACGACGACCGCGAGGACCAGGTCGACACGCGCGACGGCACCGACTACTCGGCCAACCTGTCCTACGTTCGCGCGCTCGGCGCGGGCCAGCTCGAGCTGGCCGGCTTCTATGTCCGCACCGAACGCGACGAGACCGAGCGCAGTCTGGAGTTCAACGACCCGGTTTCCGACCTGCGCGACAACCTGCTCTCGATCAACGACCAGTTCGAGGACATCGCGCAGGACAACTACGGCCTGTCCCTGCGCTACGCCTTCGCCGCGGGCGGCGGCGAGAACACCATCGATCTCGACTACGCCGGCTTCGACGAGGCGCTCGACAACACCGAACAGGAGGTGGGCTTCGACGACGACGACACGCCGCCCTCGTTCGACGAGCTCGAAGGCGAGTTCGAGGCGCGCGCGGTCGACGACCGCGAGCTGGGCCTCGCCTTCGACCACACCCGCAGCCTGGCGTCCGGGTCGGCGCTTTCCTTCGGCCTGCAGCTGGAGGACAAGCGACGCGATCTGGATCGGCTGCTCTCGGAGGTCGATACCGACGAGGAGGGGGCGCCGCTGCCGCCCTTCGTCGAGTTTGACGCCTTCGCCAGCCGTATCGAGGAGCGCCGCGTCGATCCCTACCTGATGCTGGCCGGCGAGCGCGGCGCGCTGACCTGGGAAACCGGCCTGCGCTACGAATCGACCCGCGTCGAGATCGCGGCGGACGGGGTGGCCGTGGACAACGACTACGGCGAGCTGCTGCCTTCGGCCCACCTGGCCTGGTCGATCACCGACGACGACCGCCTGCGCCTGTCGCTGGCGCGCAGCCTGCGCCGACCGGACTTCAACCTGCTCACCCCGACCCTGCTGGAGGAGGAGTTCGGCGACAACGACTTCCTCGGCAACCCGCTGCTCGAACCCGAGACCGCGCTGGGCCTGGACCTCGGCTTTGAACGCCGACTGGGCCGGCGCGGCGTGGTCGGCGTGAACCTGTTCTATCGCGACGTCTCCGACCTGATCGAGGTGGTCAACACCGGCGCGCCCAGCGCCACCGCGCTGGACGATTTCGAGGACGAACTCGAGGAGTTCCTGGACGAGAATCCCGCCGCCACGCCCGACAGCCCCGGCTATCCGGCCTTCGATCCGGACAGCTTCGTCTACAGCGCCGCCAACGTCGGCGACGGTTCGGTCTGGGGCATCGAGTTCGACCTCTCCACCCCGCTCG
>JANJTY010000192.1 GCA_024710865.1 Lysobacteraceae bacterium
CCAGTACGTGGGCCGTTGCGCGAGCGGCGAGACCGCAATGTCGGTGGGGCCCGATCCGGTGGTACGCCTGCTCGGGCTGGTGAACGGGCAGTCCTACACATGCACGGTCGAGGCGGAGAACGCAATCGGCACCTCGCCCCCCTCGGATCCGGTGACACTGGTTCCGGCGGGTCCACCCGGCGCGCCGGTCCTCGACGCGGTCGATGCGCTCGATGCGGCGGCCCGGCTGACATTCTCCCCGCCGCTGGACGACGGGGGCGCGCCGGTGCTCGATTACCAGGCCGACTGCTCGCCCGGTGGGGGTTCGGCGACTGGCGCGGCTTCGCCGATCGAGGTGAGCGGACTGGTCGACAACCAGGTGTTCCGCTGTCGGGTCCGGGCCCGCAACAGCGTCGGATTCGGCGCGTTCTCGGTCGCCCTGCCGGTGATACCCGGAACCTCCGGACCCACGGCGGACCTCGCGGTCACGAAGACGAACGGGGTCGGGTTCGTCAATGACGCCGACCTGGTCGACTACGACATCGTCGTCGCCAACCTGGGCCCGGACGCGGTGGTCGATGCACGCGTGCAGGATCCACTGACCGCCGACTTCAGCGCCGCGGTCTGGCAGTGCGTACCCGCGGACGGTGCCGAGTGTCCCACCGATGGCATCGATGGCATCGATGTGCTGGTCGCCCTTCCGGTCGGCAGCTCGGTGCGCTTCACGTTCAGCGCATTGCCGAGCCAGGGGCCCGATTCGCCGATCTCGAACGTGGTCTCGGTGACGCCGCCGGCCGGCATCGACGACCCGGATCTTGCGAACAACGTCGCCAGCGATGGCCCGGACATCCGCGGGATCTTCCGCGATGGTTTCGAGTGAGTGCGCCGGCGCGGCAGGCGGTCGTGGCGGGTTTCGCTGGACTGGGGCGATGGCGGTCCATGGCTTGCCTGGCAGCGCAGGCAGGAACGATCGAACCAAGGCCCGCCCGGCCACAGCCGAAGCGCTCCCCGAGCGCGGCCGCGGTGAGCGGGCCTCAGCTGCGCAGCCGCCAGCCGCTGTGGAAGATGTACCAGACCGCGCCCAGGCAAAGCGCGCAGAAGGCGAGGATGCCGGCCGCGCTGTAGGCCACGCCCACGTCGGAGACGCCGTAGAAGGCCCAGCGCATGCCCGAGATCAGGTACACGACCGGATTGAACAGGGACACGGTCTGCCAGAACGGCGGCAGCATGTGGATCGAATAGAACGCGCCGCCGAGGAAGGTGAGCGGCGTCATCACCATCAGCGGGATGATCTGCAGCTTCTGGAAGTCGGTCGCCCACAGCCCGATGAGGAAGCCGAACAGCGAGAAGCTGAAGGCGGTCATGACCAGGAAGAACAGCATCCAGAGCGGGTGCGCGATCTCGTAGGGCACGAAGAAGCGCGCGGTGACCAGGATCAGCACGCCGATCATCAGCGACTTGGTCGCGGCCGCGCCGACGTAGCCGATCACCACCTCGACGAAGGACACCGGCGCCGAGAGCAGTTCGAAGATGGTGCCCGACCATTTCGGCAGGTAGATGCCGAAGGCGGCGTTGGAGATGCTCTCGTTGAGCAGGGACAGCATGATCAGGCCGGGGATGATGAAGGCGCCGTAGGAGACGCCGTCGACCTCGCCCATGCGCGAGCCGATGGCGGCGCCGAAGACGATGAAGTAGAGGCAGGTGGTCAGCACCGGCGCGGCCAGGCTCTCGCCCAGGGTGCGGAAGGTGCGGGCCATCTCGAAGCGGTAGATGGCGCGGATGGCGTGGACGTTCATCGCTTGGCCCTCACCAGGTCGACGAAGATGTCCTCCAGCGAGGACTCGCGCGTATTGAGGTCGCGGAAGGCGATGCCCTGCTCCTGCAGGCGGCGCAGCAGGCCGGCGATGCCGGTGCGCTCGGCGTTGGCGTCGAAGGTGAAGACCAGCGATTCGCCGTTCGCGCCCAGCTCCAGCGCCAGGTCGGCCAGCGCGGCGGGAATCGCTTCGAGCGGCTCGGCCAGGCTGAGCTGGAGCTGCTTGCGCCCGAGCTGGCGCATCAGGGTGGCCTTGTCCTCGACCAGCAGCAGCTCGCCGCGGTCGATGATGCCGATGCGGTCGGCCATCTCCTCGGCCTCCTCGATGTAGTGCGTGGTGAGCACGATGGTGGTGCCCTGCTCGCGCAGCCGATGCACCATCTTCCACATGTCGCGGCGCAGCTCCACGTCGACGCCGGCGGTGGGCTCATCGAGGAACAGCACGCTGGGCTCGTGCGCCAGGGCCTTGGCGATCAGCACGCGCCGCTTCATGCCGCCGGAGAGGGTCATGATCTTGGCGTCGCGCTTGTCCCACAGCGAGAGATCGCGCAGCACGCGCTCCAGGTGGGCGGGGTCGGGCGGCTTTCCGAACAGGCCGCGCGAGAAGCGCAGCGCGGCCCAGACCGTCTCGAAGGTCTCGGTCGAGAGCTCCTGCGGCACCAGTCCGACACGGCCGCGCGCCGCGCGGTAGTCGCGCAGCACGTCGAAGCCGTCGACCCGCACCGTCCCGGCGGACGGCCGAACGATGCCGCAGGTGATGCCGATCAGGGTAGTCTTGCCGGCGCCGTTTGGCCCGAGCAGGGCGAAGATCTCGCCGCGCCGGACGCGCAGGTCGACGCCCTTGAGCGCCTCGAAGCCGCCGGCGTAGATCTTGCGCAGGCCGCTGATCTCGATGGCGTACTGGGCGCTGTCGGGCTGGGTCATCGGCGCTTCCGTTGCGGACTGGCGGGGAAGCATCCGCTGCTGGTGGCGGGCGGTCAATCGCCCTGGAATCCTCTTGGCGCGGACGAGGGGCGCGAGAGAAGGTCGGCGCCTGGCGCCTCGTTTTCCCCTCACCCCAAGCCCACTCCCGATGGGAGCGGGGCCACGGGCGCTTGGACCGTAGGATGCCGGTGAGCGCAGCGAACCGCATCGCTTCTGGCGCCGGTTGCCGGGAACAACCGCGCCAGGCGCG
>JANJTY010000203.1 GCA_024710865.1 Lysobacteraceae bacterium
CAGCGAACTCACCGACTCGCCGAAGGCGATGCGGCGGATGGTCTCGGCCAGCAGCTCGGCGACGCTGAGCTGGCGGATGCGCGGGCAGGCCCGGGCGGCTTCCGACAGCGGGATGGTGTCGGTCACCACCAGCTCGTCGAGCTGGGAAGCCTCGATATTGCGCACCGCAGGGCCGGAGAGCACCGGGTGCACGCAGTAGGCCACCACGCGCTTGGCGCCGTTGTCTTTCAGCGCCGCCGCTGCCGCGCACAGCGTGCCGGCGGTGTCGACGATGTCGTCGACCAGCACGCAGGTCTTGCCGGTCACGTCGCCGATGATGTTCATGACCGTGGCCACGTTGGCCTTGGGCCGGCGCTTGTCGATGATCGCCAGTTCGGCGTCGTCGAGGCGCTTGGCGATGGCCCGAGCACGAACCACGCCGCCCACGTCCGGGCTGACGACGATCAGGTTCTCCGTGCCCTGCCGGCGCCAGATGTCCGCCAGCAGCAAGGGGGAGGCATAGACGTTGTCGACCGGGATGTCGAAAAAACCCTGGATCTGGTCAGCATGCAGGTCGACGGTCAGTACCCGGTCGGTGTTCACCGCGCTGAACATCTTCGCCGCCACCTTGGCCGTGATCGGTACGCGCGCGGAGCGCGGACGCCGATCCTGACGGGCATAGCCGAAGTACGGCACGACCGCGGTGACGGACGCTGCGCTGGCGCGCTTGAGCGCGTCGATCAGCACCAGCAGTTCCATGAAGTTCTCAGCCGTCGGCGCGCAGGTCGGCTGGATCACGAAGACTTCCTGGCCGCGTACGTTTTCCTCGATTTCGACCTGCACTTCGCCGTCGGAGAAGCGCCCGACCAGGGCCTTGCCCATGCGCACGCCGAGCTTGCGGCACACCGACTGCGCCAGGGCGCGGTTGGCATTGCCGGAGAATAGGAGGAGGTTCTCTTCGCTCACGGTGGGGATCCATCGGCTGCCGGGATGGCACGGAACGCCGTGGATCATGGCGTCCGCACCGCATTCATCTGGCTGGGGCGGCAGGATTCGAACCTGCGAATGCCGGGATCAAAACCCGGTGCCTTACCGCTTGGCGACGCCCCAATTGCTGCGCGGCGGCCTCCTGCCGCCAGAACCTGCACGTGTCCGCGGCCAAGCCGCGGTCTGTCTTCCAAAGCGGACCGCCGGGGCGATCCTTGCAACGGAGCCTCCTTGCGCGTCAGGGCCAGCCATCGAGGCCCTGCCGCTCGGCCGCCTGCAGCAGCGGAGAGCGGGAAAGTCCCCGCGCCAACTGCAGGCGGGGCCTTGCGTCCCAGTGCCGAATCGCGGCCTCTGCCGCGCTGCGGTCGCCGAACGCCACGAAGCAGGCCGAGCCGGTGCCGCTCATGCGCGCCTGGCCGAACCGCCCGAGAAGATCGAGCGCTTCGGCCACGGCAGGCACGCGCTGGCGGACCAGCGGCGTGAACGCGTTGTCCGTCACTTCGTCCGAAAGAAAGCCCTGTATTGTCGCTGGGGCGGCATTGCGGGTCAAATCAGGCGCTTGGAACAGAGCGGCGGTCGACACGTGCGCATCCGGCAGCGCAAGCACGAACCAGCGATTCGGCAGCTCGATCGGCCGCAATCGTTCGCCCCGCCCCTCCGCCCAGGCGCTGCGGCCGCGCACGAACACCGGCACGTCGGCTCCGAGGTCGAGACCCAACGCAGCCAGCACGTCCTCGCCGAGGCCGGTTCCCCAGAGCCGGTCGAGACCGACCAGCACCGAGGCTGCGTCGGAGGAGCCGCCGCCAAGTCCCGCGCCGGCGGGAATCCGCTTCTCGATCCGGATATCGGCGCCACGTCGGCAGCCACTGCGCTCGGCCAGGACGCGCGCAGCGCGCAACGCCAGGTCCTGCTCCGCCGGCACGCCAGGCGCCCCGGCCACCAGGTTGAGGCGACCGTCGCTGCGCAGACGCAGCCAGACCGTGTCCCCCCAGTCGAGCAGCTGGAATACGGTCTGCAACTCGTGGTAGCCGTCGCTGCGACGCCCCAAGACGCGCAGGAACAGATTGAGCTTGGCCGGCGCGGGCCAGGCGCTCCAGCCTTCGGACGGTGTCATGCGCTATCGGTCTTCTGGAATCTGCCAGCGGTCGACGACCAGGCGCAGTCGCTGCTCACCGGCCTGCGCGAACACCCGGCGCGGGAGTTCCGGATGGGCGGGATCCCAACCGCGGTACTCGACGGTCCAGCCCGACTCGCGCAGCTGCGCTGGACGCCCGTCGGCATCGAACGCCATGCGCGCCATGGGGCGGTGACGCGTGCCGCGCACCCAGGCCTCGACCGCCGCCAGCGGCAGCCTCCAGCCCAGTTCCTCGCGCAGCAGACGCTCGGCACTGGCCCCGTGCCGCGGGCCGCCCTCGAGCCCTTCGAGCCGTGCCGCGCCGGGCGTGGCAATGAGGCGCCAGGACTGGCGGGAGACCGGAGCCTGCAGCGAGACCTCGAGCCGATCACCCTGGCGCTGCCACTCGACCCGGCCGCTGCCGCCGCCGTCCTGGCCGGAAATGGCGATGCGGCCGGAAAAGCCCCACTGCTCCCACGCTGCGATGGCGCGCTCTCGCGCCTGCTGAGCCGCAAGCGCCGCCGGATCCGACGAACGCGGCCGTGGTCCGGCGCATCCGGCAAGCACGAGCAGGACGAGCAGCGCCAGCCCGCCCGCTCCGGCGCGGCGATGCCGATGCATCCGGCTCATTCGGCCAGGCGCTGCAGCGTGCGCAGCAGCACGCGATTCTCGGCATCCAGGGCCCGGCCCTGTTCCCAGACCGCGCGCGCCTCGTCCCGCTTGTCCCGCATCCACAGCACCTCGCCCAGGTGGGCGGCGATCTCCGGATCGGGCTGCAGCTCGAAGGCCCGCCGCAGCTCGGCCTCGGCTTCATCCAGCCGGCCCAGGCGGTAGAGCGCCCAGCCGTGGCTGTCGACGATGGCCGCCGCATCCGGACGCAGCGCGAGGGCGCGTTCGATCAGGGCCAGGCCTTCGGCATGACGGTCGGTGCGATCGACCAGGGTGTAGCCGAGCGCGTTCAGGTGATCGGGATCGTTGGGATCGAGCGCCACCAGCTGCTCGAGATCGGTGATGGCCTCGTCGACCCGGTCGAGCCGCTCCAGCGCCAGCGCCCGGCCGTAGAGCAGGCGCGGATCGAGTTCGAGCACTTCGAGGCCGCGACCGTAGGCGGCAAGCGCCTCGGCGTCGGCCTGGCGGCGCAGCAACAGCTCGGCTTCGAGCAGGTAGGCATCACGCACCGCCTCGACGTCGGCCTGCGTATCGAGCTGCAGCTCACGCAGCTGCGTCAGCGCCGATTCGCCTTCGCCACCGCGATCGAGCAGTACCGCAAGCCGCAGCTGGGCGCGCGATCGCTGCGGTGCCTCCACCACGCTGCGGTACCAGCGCAAGGCCTCGCTGTCGCGCTCGACCAGTTCGGCGAGCTGGCCCAGCAACAGCCTGCGGGCGGGCGTGGCCTGGCCCTCGAGGCGCTGCACTTCGTCGTACAGGGACTCCAGCGCCGGCAGTGAATCCTGCCTGGCCAGCAGGGCCGCGCGTGTTCCGATCAGTTCCTCGTCCTGCGGCCCGACCGCCAGCACCTCGGCTGCACGCCCGGGTTCGCCCAGCCGGTCCAGCAGCGCGGCAGCGCTAAGACGCAGCTCCGGCAGCAGGTCCCCATCCCCGAGCGCTGCATCCAGGTCGGCGCGCGCAGCGTCGGCGTCGCCGGCGCGCAGCCGCTCCTCCGCCAACCACAGCCGCATGCGCGCCTCCTTCGGAAAGCGCTGCACCGCACGCTGGGCGAGGTCCAGGGCCAGCGTTGCCTGCTGGTGGCGGCGCGCCACCAGTCCGAGGCCGACCCAAACGTCGGACTGCTCAGGCAGGGCGTCGCGGCGCAGAAGCTCGCGCAGCACAAGGCCGGACGGCAGGGCATGGCTGTCCGCCGCCAGCGCCTGCATGGCGAGGCGGATGCCTGCATCGCCTGCCGCGAACAGGGCCTGGAGATCGTCGATGGCGGCCTCGACGTCGCCCCGCTCCATCGCCACCGAGGCGCGCAACTGGCGCAGCGCCTCGGCCTCCGCTGCGGACGCGAATCCACTCCAATGCTCCAGCGCCCGGTGGGCCAGGCTTGCGTCCCCGGCCAGCAATCCGATGCGGACCGCCCGCTCCGACAAGGCGGCGTCACGCGCATCCAGGGCAGCGTCGAGGTAATGCGCCGCCGCGTCACCGTGCCGGCCGGATTGCAGCGCGAACTCGCCCGCCAGCACGCTGAACAGGGGATCCGCCCGCACCGCGCCGGCGGCGAGCAGAATCAAAAGGATGGCAAGCTGGCGGAGCATCGGCGGAAAACTCTGAACGAGCGGTGCTGAACCGCGACTTTGCTTGAATCGAGGGTGCGCGGCCCCGACAATCGCAGTGTATCCGATCGACCTGCGCATGGCCCTGCTCGCCCTAGGACTGAACCACCAGACCGCGCCGCTTGCGCTGCGCGAACGCGTGGCCGTGGGCGACGCCCTGCTGCCGGCGGCCCTGGGCGCCCTGGCCGCCCAGCCGGGCGTGCGGGAATGCGCCCTGCTCTCGACCTGCAACCGAACCGAGGTCTATGCCCGGGTCGATGACGGCGCCGAGATCGCTCCGGCGCGCTGGCTGGCCGTGCACCACGGCCTGCACTTCGAGCAGATCGAGGGGTATCTCTACCTGCACCACGACGCCGACGCGGTGCGACACCTCTACCGGGTGGCGTGTGGGCTCGATTCGCTCGTTCTCGGCGAACCCCAGGTGCTGGGCCAGGTCAAGCAGGCCTGGATGCAGGCGCGCGAGGGCGGCACCCTGGGCAGCAGCCTCGACCGCCTGTTCCAGCACAGTTTCGCGGTGGCCAAACGGGTCCGCACCGACACGGCCATCGGCCTGCACCCGGTTTCCGTGGCCTATGCCGGGGTGCGCCTGGCCCAGCAGGCCTTCGCCGCGCTCGACCAGGCCACGGTGATGCTGATCGGGGCGGGCGACACCATCGAACTGGCGGCACGGCACCTGGCCGAACAGCGCGCGAAGCGGCTGCTGGTGGCCAACCGCACCCTCGCCCACGCCCAGTCCCTGGCCGAGCGCTACCAGGGCTACGCCCTGCCGCTGTCCCAGCTCGACGCCCACCTGGCCGAGGCCGACATCGTCATCTCCGCGACCGCGGCGCGCGAGCCTGTGCTGCGGCGGGCACAGATCGAATCGGCCCTGCGCCAGCGCCGTCACCGCCCGATGTTCCTGCTCGACCTGGCCGTGCCGCGCGACATCGAGGCGTCGATCGCGGAACTGGGAGACGTGTTCCTCTACACCGTCGATGATCTCGAACAGGTGATCGAGGAAAACCGCCGCTCGCGGCGCGAGGCCGCGGACCAGGCCGAGACCATCATCGGCCTGCAGGTCGAGCACTACATGGCCTGGTGGCGCGGCAGCGTGCGCCAGGATCCGCTGCGCCGCTTGCGCGAACGCGGCGAGTCGGAGCGCGACGCCGTGCTGGCGCGCGCCCAGCAGATGCTCGCCACCGGCAAAGCGCCGGAAGAAGCCCTGCGCTTCCTCGCCCACACCCTGACCAACAAGCTGCTGCATGCGCCGAGCGCGGCGCTGCGCGAGGCCGCCCAGCAGGGCGACCTCGACCTCCTGCGCGCCGCCGAGCGCCTGTTCGACACCCGGGACACCACCACGCATGAACCTCAGCCCCAGCCTCCTGCGCAAACTTGAGGCCCTGGCCGAGCGGCGCGAGGAGGTCGGCCGGCTACTGGCCGAGCCCGAGGTGCTGGGCGATGCGCGCCGCTTCCGCGATCTCAGCCGCGAGTACGCCCAGCTGGAGCCGGTCGACACGGCCCTCGGCGAGTTCCGCCGCACCCGCGACGACCTGGCCGGTGCCGAGACCCTCTGCGCCGACCCGGATATGCGCGAGCTGGCCGAGGCTGAAATCCCTGCCCTGAGGCAGCGGCTGGACGAGCTGGAGGAACGCCTCGGCCTGCTGCTGATCCCGGCCGACCCGCGCGACGAGGCCAACCTGTTCCTGGAAGTGCGCGCCGGCA
The DNA here is from genome assembly GCA_024710865.1 of Lysobacteraceae bacterium. Taxonomy (GTDB): domain Bacteria; phylum Pseudomonadota; class Gammaproteobacteria; order Xanthomonadales; family Xanthomonadaceae; genus JANJTY01. The sequence continues at coordinate 6,055 of JANJTY010000203.1, forward strand.
CCGGCGGCGACGAGGCCGCGATCTTCGCCGGCGACCTGCTGCGCATGTACCTGCGCTATGCCGAGCGCAGGCGCTGGAGCGTGGAGATCCTGTCCGAGAGCCCGGGCGAGCACGGCGGCTACAAGGAGGTCGTGGCCCGGATCGAAGGCCGCGGGGCCTATTCGCGCCTCAAGTTCGAGTCCGGCACCCACCGCGTGCAGCGCGTGCCGGCGACCGAATCGCAGGGTCGCATCCATACCTCGGCCGCCACCGTGGCGATCCTGCCCGAGCTGGACGAGATCGAAGACATCGAGATCCGCGACGCCGACCTGAAGGTGGACACGTTCCGCGCCTCCGGCGCCGGCGGCCAGCATGTCAACAAGACCGACTCGGCCATCCGCATCACCCACCTGCCCTCGGGCATCGTGGTCGAATGCCAGGACGAACGCAGCCAGCACAAGAACCGCGCCCGCGCCCTGTCCCTGCTCAAGGCGCGCCTGCTGGACGAGCAGCGCAGCGCGCAGACCGCGGCGCAGGCCGCCGCACGCCGCCTGCAGGTGGGCTCGGGCGACCGCAGCCAGCGCATCCGCACCTACAACTTCCCGCAGGGCCGCATCACCGACCACCGCGTCGAGGGCCTGACCCTGTATCGTCTGCCGGAGGTGCTGGAAGGCGACCTCGACGAACTGGTCGAGCGCCTGGCGCGCGAAGCTCAGGCGGATGAACTCAAGCTGCTGACGGAGGCGGCGTAATGGCCAGCAAGAACGGCAAGCTGAAGAAGACGGACTACGAGGCGCTGCTCGAACCCATGCAGCTCGAGCTCAACAACCTCGCGCGCTGGCTGGCGCACACCGGCAAGCGCCTGGTGGTGCTGCTGGAGGGGCGCGACACCGCCGGCAAGGGTGGCACGATCAGCGCCATCACCCAGACCCTCAATCCGCGCCAGGTGCACGTGGTGGCGCTGTCCAAGCCGACCGAGCGCGAAAGCAGCCAGTGGTATTTCCAGCGCTACGTGCCGCATTTGCCTGCCGGCGGCGAGATGACCCTGTTCGACCGCAGCTGGTACAACCGCGCCGGGGTCGAGAAAGTCATGGGCTTCTGCGGCGAGGCCGAGTACGGGCAGTTCCTGGAGCAGGCGCCGCGCTTCGAGAAGATGCTGGTGGAGGACGGCATCCTGCTGCTCAAGTACTGGCTGGCGGTTGACCAGCGGTTCCAGGAAGAGCGCTTCGCCGAGCGCGCGGCCGATCCGCTCAAGCGCTGGAAGCTCTCGCCCATCGACCTCAAGGCGCGCGAACAGTACGAGGCCTACGGCAGGGCGCGCGAAGCGATGTTCAAGGCCACCCACAGCAAGTGGGCGCCCTGGCACGTGGTCGACTTCAACGACCAGAAACGTGGACGCCTGACCCTGATCCGTCACCTGCTCGACCAGATCCCGATGCGCGACCTGCCGCCCGACACGCCGCTGGAGCTTCCGCCGCTGGCTCGCAAGCCGGCGCGCGAGCGCTACACCGGCAAGGTCAAGCCGCTGCCGTCGAAGTTCTGAGCGGGGCGGCCCGTTCAGGCACTCAACGGTTTTCGGGTGCGGTGCGGCCTCAGCCGCCCTGGTTCAGTGCCGGTTCTCGCCGCGGATCTCGGCCTTCATCCGTTCGAGTTCGTGGCGTGGGATCGGGCGCGCGGGAACCCCGCCCCAGGTCTCGCCTGCGCCCACGCGGGATCCGGGCAGCAGCACCGAATGCGGCAGCACGACGGCGTCGTCGCCGATCTCGACATCGCCCATCACCGTCGACTTCTGGCCGATGGTGACGCGGTGGCCGATGCGCACCGGCACGATCGACAGGTGCCCGCCGCCGCCGTAGTGGGCGAACAGGTGCACGCTTCCGCCGATCACCACATCGTCGCCCAGCTCGATCAGGCAGGGGTCGGAGATGAACTCGGTATTGATGAAGGCGCGCTCGCCGATGCGCATGCCCATCGCGCGCAGGAAGCCGCGCCCGAACGGCGTCAGGGTGACGAAGGGCAGGAAGGTGTAGCGCACCAGGTAGAACAGGCCGTTGTGCAGGAACCAGGGCAGCGCCGCGATGGTGAAGTAGGCGCCGTGGAAGGTCCGAACCCGGGTCGGCAGCAGGCGGTTGGCCACGGCCACCAGGGCCAACAGGACAAAGCCGGCCAGGAAGAAGCCCGCGCCCAGCGCGCAGCCCAGCAGCGGCCAGCGCCAGCCGCCCAGTTCAGCGCCGCGACGCGCCGCTTCGGCCACCAGCCACAGCGCAGGCGCGAGGGCCAGTCCGTACAGCAGGGCCGCCATGGCGTACATCGCGAAGATCGCCAGCACGTGCGCCAGCGGCCCGGAGCGCCGGATGAAGCGGTCCACCGCGCCGCGCGGACGCTCGTCGACCTCGCCCTCCACCGGCGCCCTCATCCGCGCTCGCCCGTATTCGCGTGCGACGGCGCGCGATCCTGCGCCTGGGCCAGCACGGCCTCGACCTCGTCGTCCTCGACCTGGGCGAAATCGCGGTAGTACTGGCCGACGGCCTGGAAATCCCGCGGCGCGGCCAGGCACACCACCTCGTCGGCAGCGTTTCGCAGCCGGGCGAGCGTGTCGGGCGGGGCCACGCCGACGGCGCAAACCAGGTGCGCCGGCCGACGAGCGCGCACCGCGTGCAGGGCGGCGAACATGCTCTGCCCGGTGGCGACACCATCGTCGAGCACGATCGTCACCCGCCCGGCCGGATCCACCGGCGCGCGCACTGGCGTCCAGCGCGCACGCCGCGCGCGCATCTTCGCCAGCTCACGCTCTGCCGCTGCGTCAAGGTAATCCGGATCGGCGCCGGCCTGGGCGGCATGCGGCGCCACGCTGCGCCAGCCGGATTCGTCGACCGCGCCGACCGCGAGCTCGGGATTGAAGGGCGCGCCGAGCTTGCGCACCTGCACGATGTCGAGCTCGCCCTGCAGGGCATCGGCGATCAGCTTGCCCATGGGCACCGCGCCGCGCGGCACGGCCAGCACCAGCGGGTTCGAGCCGCGATGATGCGCCAGCGCGGCAGCGAGCTGGCGTGCGGCGTCGAGGCGGTCGCGGAAAGGCGGCACCGAGTGCATGCGGCGAGTATAGGCCGGCGCCGGATGCGCTGGCGGCAGGTCGGTCAGCCGCGCAGGTGCGCGACGGCCGATTTCCACCAGGCGGCGGCGGCCGCCGTGCCGGACTCCGCCTCCACCCGTCGTCCGCGACCGTCGAAGGCCAGGCGCAGGCGAAGATCGGGCGTCGGCAGCGCGCCTTCGCCGCGACTGGCCCATTCCACCAGCCAGAGCCGGGCCCGGCCGACATGCTCGTCCAGCGCGAGGAATTCCAGTTCGTCCGGACCCGCCAACCGATACAGGTCGAGGTGCAGCAGTTCGCCCGCGGAGGTTCGGTAGGGTTCGATCAGGGTATAGGTCGGGCTTGGAATGGGCCCGTCGACCCCGAGACCACGCAGCAGCGACCGCGCCAGGCTGCTCTTGCCGGCGCCGAGCTCGCCTTCCAGGAAAACCACCATGGGTGCTGTCGGCAACGTCGCGGCCAGGGCCAGGCCCAGGGCCTCGGTGGCATCGGCATCGGTCAGGTGCAGCGCGGCTTGGCTCACGCGCGCTCGGCGAGCAGTCGCCGCAGCGGCGCGAACAGGTCGCCGGCGAGCAGGCCGCGCTCACCACCATCCGCCGCGGCGGCGTCGCCCGCCGCCGCATGCAGGGCCGCGCCGGCGACCGCCGCATCGAAGGCGGAAAGACCCTGGGCCCACAGCCCGGCGATGACGCCGGCGAGGACATCGCCCATGCCGCCCGAGGCCATGCCGGGATTGCCTCCGGCAATGGCGACGCAGCGCCCGTCCGGAGCGGCGACCACGCTGCCGGCGCCCTTCAGCACCGCCACCGCGGCATGGCGTCGCGCCAGCTCGCCTGCAGCCGCGAAGCGGTCGCGCTGCACATCGGCCGACGCGCAGCCGAGCAGGCGCGCAGCCTCGCCCGGATGCGGCGTAAGCACGAGCTCGCCCTGCGGCGTCACGCCCGCGGCGATCAGGTTGAGCGCATCGGCATCCACCACGCGCGGGCGGTCCAGGCGCGCGACTGCGTGCCACAGCGCGCGGCCCCAGTCGCCTTGACCAAGCCCGGGACCAATGGCGACCACCGTGGCGCGCTCCAGCAGGGGCGGCAGATCCTCGCCGGACTCCAGTTCGGCGACCATGCACTCCGGTCGCGCCGCCAGCAGGGCCGGCACGTGCATGCCGCGCGTGCCGACCGAGACCAGGCCCGCGCCGCAGCGCAAGGCTGCCTCGGCGCACAGACGCGCGGCACCACCCATGCCACGCTCGCCCCCCAGCACCAGCACATGGCCATACAGCCCCTTGTGTGCATCGCGCGCGCGTGGCGGCAACGAGGGCTCGGCGGGCCAGCCCAGCCAGTCCGCGCAGGCAGGCTGCGCCTGGAGCAGGTCGTGCGGCAGTTCCAGGCCGGCCAGCTCCAGGGTGCCTGCATGATCCAGCGCCGCCCCCGTTGACAGCCCGCGCTTCTGCACGATGAAGGCCAGCGTGCGCGAGGCGCGGATCGCTGCACCGGGCACCGCTCCGGTATCGGCCTCCACGCCAGACGGCACGTCCAGGGCGAAACGCGGTGCCGGGTGTGCATTGGCCGCCTCGATCAGCGCCGCCAGCGCACCCTCCGGCGCACGCGACAGCCCGATGCCGAGCAACGCGTCGACCAGAAGATCGGCCGCCGGCAGCGGTTCGCCTGGACGCCAGACCGCGACCCAGCCGCCGTCGATGTGCCAGTCGGCCAGCGCCTCGGCCGCCTCGCCCGCGGGCTTGAGCTCGTCCACCGCCAGGACCGTGACCGACAATCCAGCCGCACGCGCGAGCCGCGCCAGCACCAGGCCGTCGCCGCCATTGTTTCCCGGCCCGCACAGCACCAGGATCCGGCGCGCCTCCGGCCAATGCCGGCGCAAGGCCTTGAACGCGGCCTGCCCGGCCCGGCGCATCAGGGTGTAGCCAGGGATGCCGGCCTGGATGGCGGCGGCTTCGATGGCGCGGGCGGCGGCGACGCTGTGCAGGGGCTGGCGCATGCGATAAGTCTACTGTGGTGGCGGACGCGGCGCGTCCGCGATCGGGGTCCTCGGACTAGGCGATGCGGTCGCGCAGGCGGGCGCGGAAGGCGGCGTGGAAGTCGGCGAAGCGGTCATGCTCGATGGCGCCGCGGATGTCGCGCATCAGCTGCTGGTAGTGGTGCAGGTTGTGGATCGTGCCCAGCATCGGACCGAGCATCTCGCCGCAGCGGTCCAGGTGGCGCAGGTAGCTGCGGGTGAATCCGCTGCGGCAGGTGTAGCAGGTGCAGCCCGGCTCGATCGGCTCGAGGTCGCGCTCGTAGCGCTGGTTGCGGATGCGCACCACGCCGTCGCGGGTGAAATAGTGGCCGTTGCGTCCGTTGCGCGTGGGCATGACGCAGTCGAACATGTCGATGCCACGCGCCACCGCCTCGACGATGTCCTGCGGCCGCCCCACGCCCATGAGGTAGCGCGGCTGCTGCGCCGGCAGCTGCGGGCAGACATGCTCGAGCGTGGCGTTGCGTTCGTCCTCCGGCTCGCCCACGGCCAGGCCGCCGACCGCGTAGCCGTCGAAGCCGATGTCGACCAGGGCGCGCGCCGAGTGCGTGCGCAGTTCGGGATACACCCCGCCCTGCACGATGCCGAACAGGGCCGCGTCGTTGCCCTCGTGCGCACGCCGGCTGCGCTCGGCCCAGCGCAGCGACAGCTGCATCGAGTCGCGCGCCTGCTGCTCCGTGGCCGGATACGGCGTGCACTCGTCGAAGATCATCACGATGTCCGAATCGAGCACGCGCTGGATGCGCATGCTCTCCTCCGGCGAGAGGAACACGCGGCTGCCGTCCACCGGCGAGGCGAAGGTCACGCCGGCCTCGGTGATCTTGCGGCGCTGCGCCAGCGAGAACACCTGGAAGCCGCCCGAGTCGGTCAGGATCGGCCCGTCCCAGCCGGCGAAGCGGTGCAGCCCGCCGTGCAGGCCGATGGTCTCGAGCCCCGGCCGCAGGAACAGGTGGAAGGTGTTGCCGAGGATGATCTCGGCGCCGGTCTCGCGCAGCGCCACCGGCGTCATGCCCTTGACCGAACCATAGGTGCCGACCGGCATGAAGGCCGGCGTCTGCACCGTGCCGCGCGGAAAGCGCAGCTCGCCGCGCCGCGCGGCGCCGGAGGTGGCGTTCAGGGTGAAGGAGAGGCGCATGGGATGGTGCCGGGATTCGGGATTGAGGAGCTGGGATTCGAGATTCGGGATTCGGGATTCGTAAATGCAGGCTTCGCGATGTGGAGAGCGGCGGCGCAAACGGTCGACGCCAACGGAGCTCGGCTTCGATCTTGCTTCTACGAATCCCGAATTCCGACTCCGGAATCCCCGCTTTCAAGCAGCATCGCATCCCCCTACGAGAAGAAGCGGTAGCGATGCTCGACGGCGTGGCGGTAGGCGTCGAGGATGC
>JANJTY010000242.1 GCA_024710865.1 Lysobacteraceae bacterium
TGCCGCGCACTTCGCCGCGCGGGGGTTGCCCGCAGATATTGCCGAGAGCCTGCTCGATACGCTGGTCGATCACAGCATGGCCGAAGAGCACCGGCGTGAGCGGGTGAAAAGCGGGGAACTGAGGCGCGCCATCACCTCCGCTTACGTGAAGTTTGGCGACGTCTTCAAAGACAGCCCCGCACCGGTCGATATCTTTGGCTCTGTCTCCACTGCGCCAGCCTGGCACCCGGAGGACTATCCGGAAGTGATCCAGAACCTTGCCTCCGACGTCGCACGCAGGCTCGGAGTTGATCCACTGATACCAGCGTGGGCCGCGATTGCCGCAGCGGGCGCGCTCACCCACGACAACCACCGCTTGCAGGTCAAGGCGAGGGATAGCCGCTGGTGTGAGTCCGCGCGGCTGTGGGTGGCCTACATCGCTGACCCGAGCGCGAAGAAGACGCCGGCCTTGGGTGAGGTTATGGGCGTGGTGCGGAAGCTTCAGGCCGAGTGGTTCGCGATCTACCAGGACGAGAAACGCAACTGGCTGCAGGCGGCTGCTCGCGCCAAGAAAGCTAAAGAGCCGGAACCCGAGGCGCCGCGGGTGCGGAAGGTGCTCGTCACTGACACGACCATCGAGGCCCTGGCCGACGTGCTCGAGTTCAACGATGGCGGGGTGCTGTGCGAGCAGGACGAGCTTTCAGGTTGGTTCGGCGCGATGGACGCGTACCGGTCGAACGGAGCATCGAAGGACCGCACGACATACCTGCGCGCGTACAACGGCGGGCCCGAGTTCATCGACCGGGTGCAGAAGGGCAGCAGGTTTATCCGCAACTTCTCGATGTCGATGATCGGCGGCATTCAACCCGACCCGATGCGCCGGATCGCCCAGCGACTTGAGGATGATGGACTCCTGCAACGGTTCATCTGTCTGCCCGTGAAGTCGGCGGGCGCGGGCGAGGATGTCGAACCAGACCAAGGCGCTCACGACGCGTGGGAAGAAACCGTCCGATACCTCGCCTACCTGGCAGGCCCGCGGGACTTCCGTTTGTCTCACGGCGGGCAACAGCTCATGGATGCAGCGCGGATGAGGATTCACACCCTCGGCCAGCACCCGGGGTTCGACAGCCGGCTTCGCACTGCACTCCAGAAAGGTGAGGGGCAGCTCGCGCGGCTCGCGCTGATCTTTCACCTGCTCGAGGACCGAACAGGCGCGGATCTCTTTGGCGAGCCAGAACCGGGCGACGAGGTGAAGGAGGAAACCGTAGCCAAGGCGGTGAGCGCATACATGCGGCTTGTGGTGCCGAGCCTCTGCGCCTTTTACAGCGAGCTCGTCGGGGCTGGGCAGGGCATCCAGCACGCGCGTTGGGTGGCGAACTACATTCTGGCTCACGGCTGCGAGCGCGTGACGAAGCGGGACCTGTATCGCGCAAGTAACAACTTCCGCGACGACGGGAGCCGCGATCTTGACGAGGCCATACGCCAACTCGAGCTAGCTGCGTGGGTGGCGCCGGAAGCGCGCGGACACGGGCAAGCGCCCACGGCGTGGAAGGTGAATCCGCGTGCGCATGCGGAGTTTTCTGCGAAAGCTTGCGAGGAGCGCGCTCGTCGAGAGCGCGTCAAGCAGGAGATCCAGAAAGCGGCGGGGCTTTTGTCCGAGATGTCACTTGCGCGCGGGGGGCGTGTTGAACAAGAGGCATTGGTTCATTGAAAGAGAGAGAGAGTCAAAAGCGTTTTTTACCTCGCGCGCGCGAGTGACAAACCGGACAAATCGAGCGCCCTCGATCCTGATCAGCAGAACGGAGCAGGCCGCCGGTGAGTTTCTGGAGCAGTACGCGCAAGCGCGGACGGGCGATATAGAGCGCCTCGACGATCAGGCCGCGCTGCACGCATCGCGCGCGTGATGTGCGGACGGACGATATAGAGCGCCGAACGGCGCTTTACAAATGCGACACCTCAACGCGCACATGCAGGCCGGCGATACAGGAGAAAAGACAAGATGAAATTGATGCCATTCGGCAAATTCAAAGACCGGCCGATCGCGGAAATGGAAACCGCGTACCTGGCCTGGCTGGTGACGAACGATCACGTACGCTTCAAGCGCTGGCCTTTCGTGAAAGCTGCGCTGGCGGTCCTGCGCTCGCGCTTCGACAACTTCGACTCCCTGCTCGCCGAGCTCAAGGTCGAGAACGAACCGCCCAAGCGCTGGCTGACGCCCGAGCGGGCCGCAGCGAAGGCGCGGGAGCGGACCGCGAAGCTGCGCATCCTCGAGGCCCGCCGCGCCGAGGAGAAAGCCGCGAAGCAGGCTGCACAGCGCGAGGCATACCGGGCCCAGCTCGAGGAAGAGAAAGCCCGGCGCCAGCCCGTCGATGCCTTCGAGTTCGTCCGCGCTGCCCGCCGCAATGCTGCGCCGCCGGCAGACGGTAGCGACCTCGTTTAACCCCACAGCGGATTCGCGCACTGCTGCCGATGCCTTCCTGGTGCGGGGTATAGCGGGGATGCGTAGGTCCGCGCGTAAAGGACACCCGAAATGACCCCGAACGATGCACTCCGCGCTGCCTCGAAGCTGGAAGAAATCGAGCCGTACAACCCCGTCGTCGCACACCTTCGTGACTACGCCAACGATGTCGCGTTGTGGATCTACGACGACGGCAACCTGATCGCCGCGGACTCGGTGTGTTACGGCTACCGGGTACTGCCCCGAGTCCCAGGCTTTGCCAGCCACGCCGCCGCGATCTGGGCCGCACGGGGGCGCCGGGTGGATGTATCCGGTCTCACGATGTTTTCCGACTCGCCTACGGCCAATCGAGGGACGATCGACAAGCAGCGCACGGCACTTGCCAAGCGCCTCGCCGCCCTTGGTCTGACCAAACTGGCGCAGGCCTTGCGCGACATACACCTGACGACCGTCGGCGATCGTGTGCTCGCGCACTACGACCCGGAAGGCGTGCCGATTCGCATCCGAAAAGATTAACCCTCCCTCACCCCTCCCTTTGCCGGACAGGCCGGGCGGCGTGCGGCATTCTCG
>JANJTY010000253.1 GCA_024710865.1 Lysobacteraceae bacterium
GGAAAGCGCCACCCAGCACCTCGTGCGCGTGCTGCGCCTCGATGTGGGAGCCGAACTGACCGTGTTCGACGGCGAGGGCGGCGAGTGGCGCGCGCGCCTGGCGTCCATCGCCAAGCGCGGCGGCGAGGTCGAACTGATCGACAGGCTACCGACACCGGCCGAAGGACCGCTGCAGATCGAGCTGGGCCAGGCCCTGGCGCGCGGCGAGAAGATGGACCTGGTGCTGCAGAAGGCGACCGAACTGGGCGTCGCGCGGATCGCGCCGCTGGTCACCGAGCGCAGCGAAGTGAAGCTCGATGCCGAACGCGCCGAGCGCCGCCTCGCGCACTGGCGCGGCGTGCTGATCGGCGCCTGCGAGCAGTGCGGCCGCGCGCGGCTGCCCGAGTTGCGCGCACCACTGAGGATCGAAGACTGGGCCGTGGGCGTGCAGGCCGAGCATCGCCTGCTGCTCGATCCCGAGGCCGAGCTGGGCCTTGGCGATATCGCCGCCGCGCTGGGCAATGACCCGGCGCGCATCGCCCTGGCCATCGGCCCCGAAGGCGGCTTCGGCCCGCGCGACCTCGCCGCCCTGCGCGCCGCCGGCTTCGTGGGCCTGCGCCTCGGCCCGCGCGTACTGCGCACCGAGACCGCGGGCCTCGCGGCCATCGCCGCGCTGCAGGCGGTGGCGGGGGATTTTCGCTAGGGGCCTGCGCGACCGGGCGCGGTGGTTCGATCCGCGCCCTCGATCAGCCACGGCCTCAGCACGAACAGCGAAGCAGCTTCGGGCGAGCCCGCCATCGACGCGGCTCGCGGCGCCCACCGCCCCCCTACGGCGGCGCGGGTCCATGCGGCGACGCAGCGATGGCTGCGCCCCGCGCGGCATCCGACACGATGCGGCCGTCGACCAGCTCGATGATGCGGTCGCAGCGCTCGGCCAGGCGCGGGTCGTGGGTGACCACGAGCATGGCGAAGCCGAACTCGCGGTGCAGGCGGCGGAACAGGGCGAAGACCTCGTCCGCGGTGCGGGTGTCGAGGTTGCCGGTGGGCTCGTCCGCCAGCACCAGGTCGGGCCGCCCCATCAGGGCGCGCACGATGGCGACGCGCTGCTGCTGGCCGCCGGACAGTTCGTTCGGCCGGCGCGCGGCGAACTTCGCCATGCCGACCGCATCGAGCAGTTCCATGCCCTGGCGGGTCTGCGCCGAGGTCGGGCGACCGCCCTGCGCCATGCCCGGCATCAGCACGTTCTCCAGCGCGGTGAAGGCCGGCAGCAGGTGGTGGAACTGGAACACGAAGCCGATGTGGCGGCCGCGCAGGCGGGTGCGCGCGGCATCGTCCAGGACGCGCGTCGGCTGGCCGAGCAGGCGCAGCTCGCCCGCGCTCGGCGAATCGAGCAGGCCGATCAGGTTGAGCAGGGTGCTCTTGCCCGAGCCGGAGGGGCCGATCAGGGCGGCGAATTCCTCCCGCCCGAGGCGCAGGTCGATGCCGTGCAGCACCTCGGTCTCGGCCGGGGTACCGACGGCATAGCGCTTGCGCAGGCCGGCGAGTTCGAGGACGGGCGGCTCAGGCATTGCGCATCGCCTCCACCGGATCGAGACGGGCCGCGCGCCGCGCCGGCGCCACCGCCGCGAGCATGCCGACCACGGTGGCGAGGCCGGTGGCGGCGAAGAACAGGGCCGGCGTGACCGCGAGCGAGAAGGAACCGCGGCCCGAGCGCGCCAGGCCCATGGCATCCCAGGCCAGGATCAGGCCGCCGGCCATGAGGCTGCCGATCGCCGCCCCGACCAGGCCGACGATGGCGCCCTGCAGCAGGAAGATGCGCAGCACCTGGCCGCGCTGCGTGCCCATCGCGCGCAGGATGCCGATCTCGCGCCCGCGCTGCACCACGCTGACCGCCAGCACGCTGGCGATGCCGAACGCGGCCGAGAGCGCGACGAAGACGCGGATCAGGTTGGAGGACATGCCCTGCGCCGCGAGCGCGTCGAGGATGTTGCGGTTGAGCGTCATCCAGCTTTCGGCCGTGACATCGAGGCGCGCGGCGATGCGGCGCGCGACGCGCTCGGCATCGAAGAAATCGCGCACGCGCAGGTCGATGGTGGTGACGCCGCCGGGCAGGTCGAGCAGGGCCTGGGCCGGGCGCAGGGCGAGGTAGACGAAGCGCTGGTCGATGTCGCGCACGCCGAGCTCGAAGATGCCGACGATGGTGAAGACCTCGCTGCGGCCATCCCCGGCATCGAGCCGGATGCGGTCGCCGACGCGCGCGCCCAGCTCGATGGCGAGCTGCCGGCCGACGGCCACGTCGGTGCCGCTGATGCGCCACTCGCCCTCGACCAGGTTGTCCGGGACGGGAACGATGCGGACGTAGCGGTCCGGATCGATGCCGAGCATCACCACCGAACGGCTGGCGCTGCCGCGCCGCGCCAGGGCTGGTCCGCTGACCAGCGGCGAGATCGCGGTGATCTCGGGGAAGTCCGCCAGCGCCACCTCGATCCCCTGCCACTGGTCGAGCGGTCGCAGGCGCTGGGCGCGCTGGTCGACGCTGGCCACGACCACGCCGTCGGCCGCATCGCGCAGCGGACGCGCGACCTCGTCCGGCTCGCGCAGGCGGATGTGCGACTGGGTGCCGAGGGTGCGCTCGATGATCTGCGCCTGCAGGCCGCCGATCAGGGCGGTGAGGAAGACGATGACGGCGACGCCGACGGCGATGCCGGTGATGATCAGCAGGGTCTGGGCGCGACCCTCGCGCAGCAGGCGCGTGGCCAGGGTCCATTCGAACCAGAGCACGGCGCTCAGTCCGCCACGCGGGCGCGGCTGCCCGGGGCCAGCGCGATGCCGCCGGGCAGGACGCGGTCGCCCGGCGCCAGGCCCGAGGTCACCTCCACGCTGGCGAGGCCGCGCAGTCCGAGTTCGACCTCGACGCGCTCGACGCGGCCCTCGCGCAGCACGTGCACCACGCCGCGCCCGCTGCGCGCCTCGCGCAGGGCGTCGGCCGGCAGCACCAGCGCGCGCTCGCGCCGCCCGACCTCGACATCGACCGAAACCGTCATGTCCTGGCGCAGGTAGGCCGGCGGCTCGGGCACGCGCACGCGCACCTCGACCGTGCCGCGCTGCGCATCCACCGCCGGCGCGATGAAGACAAGTTCGCCCGGGATGCGCTCGTTCGGGAACGCATCGGCCGAGACCCGCACCGCCTGGCCGAGGGCGAGGCGGTCGAGGTTGCGCTCGTCCACCGGCGCGACGACCTCCGTCGGCCCCTGGCGCGCAAGCTCGACGATGCCGCGGCCGGCCTGGACCACGTCGCCGGGCTCGGCCAGGCGGCGCAGCACGGTGCCCTGCACCACGCTGCGGATCTCGGTGCGCGCCAGCTGCACCCGGGCCGATTCGAGGCGCTC
>JANJTY010000326.1 GCA_024710865.1 Lysobacteraceae bacterium
CACGGCGGCGCGCTGGGCCTCGGACACGGTGCCCTGGGCCTCGCGCCCGGCCTGGTTGAGGAACACGCCGTTGAGACCCAGTGCGTAGGCGCGGCTGCGCGACCAGTCGACGCTGGCGAAGAGCGGGGCCGACTCGCGCTCGCCGTCCTTCAGCGCCAGGAAGCCGCGCTCGAGCAGGAAGCGGTTGAGGTGCACGGCGCGACGGAAGGACGAGAAGCCGTGGTCGCTCAGCACCACCAGGCGATCTTCCGGGCGCAGGCGGCGGCGGACTTCGCCGAGGATGCGGTCGGACTCGCGGTAGATCCATTCGATCGCCCCGCGCGCGGTTTCGCTGGCGTCGGCGTGCAGCGGATGCTGCGGGTCGAGCGCGCGCCAGAACATGTGGCTGACGCGGTCGGGCTGCACGAACACCTCCATCACCAGCTCGGTGTCGTTGGCCTCGAGCGCGTCGTACAGCATGGCCTCGCCCTCCGCCAGGGTGGTGCGGATCACGTCCAGCCAGGCCGATTCGTCGAGGTGGCCCTGGTTGAAGGACCAGGTTTCCTCCGGCATGCCGAGGGTGTGGTAGCGACCGATGCGCTCGGCCAGGCTGGCGGCGTACTGCGGCGGCGAGCTCAACGGCAGCGCCGGCGCGCTCGGGTCGGCCTGGATCGGCGAGACGTACAGCAGCGGGCGCGGAAAACCGGCGGCCAGGTGCAGGCGCACCATGCCGCGGATATCGTCCGGACCGAAGTCGAAGCGCAGCGGCCACCAATCGCTCCAGGCGCCCACGGCCAGCTCGCGCGTCTCGCCCGCCAGCTCGATGCGGGCGCCGTCGGCCCGCACGCGCAGGGTCATCGGCAGCGACAGCGCCGGCGCCCCGGGCTTGAGCGGGTGCATCGGCCCTTCCAGCTCGGTCCTGACCGAGCCATCCGTGCCCATGCGCATGTGCACCACGCGTCCGCCGCTTTCGGCCGCCGGCAGGCGCCGCGTGCTGTACAGGGTGTAGGTGCCCTGGCTGCCGAGCAGGTCGGGCACGCCCATGCCCGACAGCATGCGCGTGACCGGATCGGGTGGATAGGTCACCGGCACGCGCAGCACGGTGGCGCGCTGGCCCCGGGCTTCGGCCGTGAGCCAGAAAGGCTCGCCCTGGCGGCGGTTTTCCAGCGTGCCCTCGCCCAGCGGCAGGGCCCAGCTGCCCAGGCGCAGGTGGTGCGCAGGCGGGGTGTAGCGCGCGATCGAGAAATCCGGCTGGTAGGTGGCCGGATCGCGGCGCAGGAAGTCGAAGATGCCGTGCTCGCCGGCGCCGTCGCCGGTGGCGAAGCTGGACCAGGCCACCGGCGACTGCGGCGGATTGCTGGTCGGCAGCGGCTGGTAGTGGCCCTCGCGCCGCAGCCGCGAGAACTCCGGCAGCGCGCCGGCATCCATCCAGCGCTCGACCAGGCCCGGGTCCATGCCGTCGAAGCCGATCACGACCAGGCGACCGCCGCTCACCGGCACGGGGGTCGGCTCGGAACAGGCGGCCAGCAGCAGCAGCGGCGCGAGCAGGGCGCCGAGCCGATGCAGCGGGCGCCGCATCAGTCGGCCGAAGCCGGGGCGTTGGACTTGGCCGCGCTGCGGCCGCTGCGCAGGCGGCGCAGGAACCAGCGGATCGGCCAGAACAGGATCGCCGCGATCACCACCAGGAAACCGACCAGCCAGGCCCAGAGCGAGCCGAGGAAGCCGATCCCGGCGCCCGGGCCGATGTAGGCCTGGGCGTCGCCGGCGACCGAAACAAGCAGCAGGAACAGCAGGACACGCAGCATCGTGGTTCGCCCCCGTAACGAGTGGTCAGTCTAACCCGGCCCCGCCCGGCGGGTGCGGCCCGGACTTGCCCACGGCGACGGCGGATGCTCCACTGCCGGGTCCGGGCGCCGCTTGCCCGCACGCCACGGCCGACCGCTCCACCCGCGATGTCCGCTCCGACCCTGCCGCAGCGCCTCCTCGGCGCCGCCTTCGCCGCCGCGCCCGGCCTGTGTGCGCGCGTGGCCCGGCTCGAGACCCGCATCGCCGCCGAGGCGCTGGCCGGACGCAGGATCGAGGCGCCGGTGTTCATCGCCGGGCTGGCGCGTTCGGGCAGCACCGTGCTGCTCGAGGCCCTGTATTCGACCGGCGCGTTCGCCAGCGCGCGCTATGCCGACTACCCGCCGGTGTGGTGGCCCTGGTGGTGGCAGCAACTGCGCCGGCGCCTGCCGCAGGCCAGCGCGCCCGCGCAGGAACGCGCCCACCGCGACCGTCTGCAGGTCACGGTCGAAAGCCCTGAGGCCTTCGACGAGATCTTCTGGATGCACTTCTTCCCGCGCCGGCACGATCCGGCGCTGGACCAGCGCCTCGACGCGGCCACGCGGAACCCGGTCTTCGAGGCCTTCTATCCCGACCACATCCGCAAGTGCCTCGCGGCCCAGGAGCGTCCGCGCTACCTGTGCAAGGGCAACTACAACCTCGGCCGCCTGCCCTACCTGCGGCGGCTGTTTCCCGACGCGCGTTTCCTCATCCCGGTGCGCGAGCCGCTGGCGCACGTGGCCTCGCTGCTCAAGCAGCACGAGCTCTTCACCCGCCTCGCCGCGCAGCATCCCTCCGTGCCGAGGCACCTGGCCCGCACCGGCCATTTCGAATTCGGCCCGCAGCGCCGGGTCGAGCACCTCGGCGATGCCGCGCTGGCGCAGGCCGCGGCCGAGGACTTCGCCGCCGGACGCGACGCGCTCGGCTACGCCCGCCAGTGGGCGATAAGCTACGGCGCGATGCTGGACGCGCTGGAGGCCGATCCCGGCCTGCGCGCGGCCTGCCGCATCGTGTCCTATGAAACCCTCTGCGCCGCACCGGCCGCTACGCTGGATCGCATCGCCGAGCACTGTCGCCTCGATCCGGCCGCGCGCGCCGCACTGATCGCGGACTGGGCCCCGCGCCTGGCCGCGCCGGACTACTACGCGCCGGCATTCGATGCCGACACGGCGGAGGCCCTTGCGCGCATCTGTGCGCCGGTACGATCGCGGCTGGCCGCGTTCCCGTCGGATCCCTGAGCGGTCAGCGCTCGCCACCCACGCCGGAGCCGGCCAGCTCGGCTAGATCGGCCTCGGCCTGCGCCAGGCTGCGGCCGACGGCGTCGCGCTCGAAGGCGTCGCGGTAGCGGCGGGTGAGCCAGGCGACGAGGGCGGCCAGGGCCAGGCCGACGCCGAGGTTGGACAGCACCACGCCGGGCCGGCTCGGCCACAGGTCCATGCCAGCGTGCGCCGCGAGGGCGAAGAGGATCGGCACCCAGGCCAGCATGCCGGCGACAAGCAGCACGCGCTCGCTGCGGATGCGCAGGCGACGCAGGGCCAGCAGGCGGGCCTGCACCGCCAGCACCGGGGCCTGCGGGTCGAGGCGCAGGATGCCGACCAGCTGCATCGCCGCCGGAACGATCAGGGCCAGCCCGTAGACGTGCATGGCGAGGCCGTACACGACCAGGTGCGGCGTGCCCCAGTTCGCGGTCCAGAAGCCGCCGGCGAAGATCACGAAGGCCAGGCCGACGAGCACCTGCGCGGCCTGGCCGAGACCGAGCTGGCCCAGCCGCCAGCGCACATCGCCCAGGATGCGGCGGCGACGCTCCGTGCGTGCCACGGCCTCCAGCCCGATCAGGCGCTCGTCGAGGCCGCGCCAGGCCTGCTGCAGTTCGCTCATTTCCATCGCATGTCTCCTTCGGCTTCAGGACGCGCCGGCCGCATCGAGGCGGCGCAGCTGCTGGCGGATGCGGCCCAGGCGGGTCGCGGCATTGGATTCGCTGATGCCCAGCACCTCGCCGATGGCGGCGTGGCTCAAGCCATCGAGGTGCAGCAGGAGCAGGGCGCGGTCGAGCGGGGCGAAGGCGCGCAGGGCGCGCTGCACCAGGGCCAGGCGCTCGCGCGTCTCGGCGTCCACGTCGCGCGCACCGACCGCATCGAGCCCATCGGCATCGAGCGGCAGTTCCTCGCCGCGGCCGTGCGCGCGGCGGCGATGGCTGAGCGCCACGTTGAGCGCGACGCGGTACATCCAGGTCGAAAAGGGCCGGGCGCGGTCGTAGGCGGGAAAGGCGCGCCAGAGCTGCAGGGCGATCTCCTGCGCCAGGTCGTCTCGGTCGGGCCGGGTGAAGGCATAGCCGGCGGCGATGCGCACCAGGATGCCGCGGTGCGCCGCCAGCAGGGCTTCGAACTCGGCCGCGGCGGTGGCATCGGGACGGGGCA
Source organism: Lysobacteraceae bacterium (assembly GCA_024710865.1). Classification (GTDB taxonomy): domain Bacteria; phylum Pseudomonadota; class Gammaproteobacteria; order Xanthomonadales; family Xanthomonadaceae; genus JANJTY01. Next base: position 4,218 of record JANJTY010000326.1, read on the forward strand.
TGGCGAAGCTGGCGCTGGGGTTCATGCCGGGGTGATTCGCCGGGCGGGGCGAATCATCACAGTACGCGGCAAACGTCCTCCGCCGACGGCGAAGCGCGGGCGCTGCTGCCTGGCTGCGCGCCGCTCAGCGTTCCGAGTCCGTCTCCGTTCGCCGTGCCGGCGTGGACGTGCCGATCCGATGGCCGCCCGCGGGGGTCGCCGCATGCCCCGGCGCGGAGGCCGCGCCGCCGACCCCGAGCCGGTCGAGGTTGCGGTCCAGCTCGGCGATGCGGCGCAGCGAGCGCCAGCGGTCCAGTTCCTGCGCGAACTCGCGCGCCTCGTGCCGGTCGCGGAACGCGACCCGCAGGCGCAGCCGGCCCTGTTCGGATTCGGGCAGGTCCTTCAGCGCGGACAGCTCGCGCACGCGCAGCTCGATCGCCGGCATCAGCCAGAGGAAGCCGGCACGGTACTGCACGCTGCGCAGGGCCTCGATCGGCAGCCGCACTTCGCGCAAGCCCGACTTCAGCACGCCGAACAGGGCGTCGCTGGTGGTGAACTGCAGCAGCAGGCCGTGCTCGTCGAAGCCCGCCACGCCCTTCACCTCGCCCCAGCCGCCATAGGCATCGAAATGGAAGGCCAGTGTGTCCATGCTGCGTCGCTCCGCCTGCACCAGGGCGCGATCTTGGCCGGGTTGCCGCCCCAGCGCCAGCCTTCGGGGCGGCGGCGGAGAATCCGGCGCCGCTCTGCGCATGGCAGGTCACAACCCCCGGAGACCCCACCCATGCGCCGCTGCGTCCCCACCCGCCCCCTCCGCCATGCCCTCGCCGCGGCGCTGGTCCTCGCCCTCCGCTCCTGGCGCAGCGAAGCGGAGCCCGCCACGCGACAGGTCCTGGGCGATGCGGCATCGCTGCCGCAGGCCTGCGCCTACGACGGCGGCCGCCTGACGGTGGACCCGCAGGGTCTGGCCTTCGGACGCCCCGGCGCCGGCGTGCAGGTGGTGGCCGAGATCATGAAGTACACCGGCCTGCCGCAGAACTTCGAGGTGCTGCCGCATCCCGAGGTTCCGAACGCGGCGGCGGTGATCCTGCCCGGACCCGACGGCTTGCCGCGCCGGGTCATCGCCTACAACGAGGCCTTCATGGCCGAGGTGGCGCGCGCCACCGCGCAGAGCGACTGGGCCCCGGTCAGCATCATGGCGCACGAGATCGGCCACCACCTCTCCGGCCACACCCTGCAGCCGGGCGGCAGCCAGCCGCCGACCGAACTGGAAGCCGATGCCTTCAGCGGCTTCGTGCTGAACCGCATGGGCGCGAGCCTGGCCGATGCGCAGCGCGCCATGAACGCGCTGGTGCCGGAGCAGGACGGCCCCACCCACCCCGGTCGCGGCAAGCGGGTGCGCGCCATCGCCGAAGGCTGGCAGCGCGCCTGCGCGCAGGTGCCGGGCGGCTGCGCGGGCGCGATGGCGCAGGCCGACACGCACGCCACAGCCCGCAGCGCGCAGCCGGGCGCGACGTCGCCCGCGGCGGACGCGACGGCGGACACCACCGCCGCACCCACGCAGGCCGCACCGCGTGCAGGCGCCGCCAGCGTGCAGCGCCTGCCCGTCTTCGGTGAGCTCGATCCGCCCGATGCGTCGCCGACGCCGCCCGCGACCACGGCGGCGGAGTCCGCCGCGCCGGTCGACGTGCTGCCGACG
>JANJTY010000331.1 GCA_024710865.1 Lysobacteraceae bacterium
CAGGGCGTGGATCTCGTCCGGGAACGGAGCGGGGATGGTGACGCGCGCGGCCTGGGCGGCACCTGGCGGCAGACGCCAGGCCGGCAGCGCCGAGGCACGGTCCTGGGCGCGCTCGCCGGCGGCCTGCCGCGGCGCCTCGGCAGCCAGGTCGGTCGTGCCCGTCGCTACGAGCGGCAGGCAGGCGATCAGCGCAAGGGCAGCGCGCAGCAGTTCGTGACGCATCGGGCGGGTCCTCGTGGTGATCGGGATTGCGGTCGAGCCTGGCACTAGGGTACGCCCTGGGTCCCAGGCTGCGGCACACGAGGGGCGCGGGCGAGGTCGCTGGGACCAGTTGCCCTGGTCGCGGCAAGGACGCGGTACCCTGAGCGTCGACTTCATCAGGCAGGATCACATGGCGCACAGGTACACGCGGGGATTGGTGCTTTACATGTACCCGGAAGAATTGGTGCGCTTCGGCGCCAAGCACACCGCCAAGCCGGAGGAAGCAGTCTCGGCCGAGCACTACTTCCTCTGCATCGCCGCCGACGCCAGCGGTGGGCTGTGGACGCCGCTGTACCAGACCCGCGGCCAGGACCGCCACTACATTCCCGAATCGGCCAAATCGGGGACGGGACGCTGGATCGGCAATCACGCGTTCTATTCAAGCGCCGAGCTCTGGACCATCCCGCACAAGGCGGCGCAGCGGGCCGCCGCGGTGGCCGGCGACAAGTCCGGCCCGAAGGCGGAGAACCGCGTCGCCGAGACTGCCGTGCCGACCGTGGAGGCGTTCAAGGCCGCGGCTGGCTGACTTGCGCGCCGGAGCCGGCGCACGCGATCGCGCATCGCGCGGGTACGCGCCCTGCTGACCGCCGTGCGAACCCGTGCCGCGCTCAGGCCTGAAGCCAGCGCAGCACGCGCGCCTGCACCGCCGGGTGGTGCAGCAGTTCGAGGTGCCCGACGCCCTCGGCGATCCAGGTCCGGCGCGCCGGCAGGGCAAGGTCGCGCGCCGCATCGGCGTGGCGGCCCAGCGCGCTGTCGATCGGCACCAGGCCATCGCCGAGCAGGTGGCGGGTGGAATCGGCGCGGTGACCGGCGATGGCATGGCAGCGCACGCCGTCCGGCAGCGGCAGGCTGGCGCGCGGCGCCGGCGCGCGCGCGAAACGGTCGCGCTGCTGCCAGTCCTCGTCGCGCAGGTAGCCGTGGCGCAGGTCGGTGATGCCGGCGCTGCGCAGCTGGCCGAGGCGCGCGAAGGGTGCGCTGTAGGGCGTGGCGGCGAGCAGGCGGTCGAGGCGGTTGCCGGCGCGCTCCAGCGGCGCCCCGTGGTGCGGCGTGCCGAGGAACACGAGGTCACGCAGGCGCGCGAGCCAGGCGTGGTTCGCTTCGCCGGCGACATGGCAGGCGCTGCGCGCGACCAGACCGCCCATGCTGTGCGCGACGATGGCCATGGACTCGACCGGCCGCGGCCAGACCGCGAACAGGGCTTCGAGCTGGGCAGCGAACTCGCGCCCGTTGCTGGAGATGTGCAGGCCGCTGTTGTAGTGCAGGTGCAGGGTCGACCAGCCCAGCTCGCGCAGGCGCGCTTCGATGCCGGCCTCGCCCGCGGGCGGCGTCCACTGACGGTCGTGCATGCAGAGCCCATGCACGAACACCGCGATACGCGCGGAAGCCGGATCGAAGCGTCGGCGCAGTGTGTCGCGCCGCAGGCCGAGCACACGCCCGTCGCGCCGCAGCCGCATCGGGATCGCAAGCGGATTGGCGCTGCGCGCGAGGTGATCGCCCAGCACGCCGTTCAGCACCGCCAGCATCGTCTCGCGCGCCGTCGGGCTGGCATCGGCGCGCTGCGCGTCCAGCCAGGGCCGCAGGGCCAGATCGAGCGCGCCGCCGACCACGGCGTTGACGCCGGGGATGCTGCGATAGACCAGGTTCGCGAGGCCGGTGACCGGCGCCGCCAGCGGCGCCAGCGGCCCGAGCGGTCGCGTGGCGATGGTACGGTGCACGGCTTCGACCAGGGCGGTGGTCCCGGCCCCCGCATCGACGCCGAGCCGGGCGAGGCCGTGCAGGTCGGCCGGGTGCAGCGGAGGGGGCTTGGGCATGGGCGGATCCAGAAAACCTGGGCCAGCGTACCCGTTCCCGGCTTCGCAAGCGCGGCCGGGTTCGGGCGTAGGGGAGCCGACGCCGCGCCGGCGGTGCTGCAGCCCCCTGGCCCGGACCGGCGGGCATCGGGCCGCGCATCCGGCACAGGGCCGACGGCCGTGCTGGAATGCGCGCCGGCGCTAAACTGCCGGTCCAAGCAGGCAAGCCGCGCGGATCATGCTTCGCCAGCACATCCACATCGCGAGGACCGCCGACGGCGTGCACCTGGGCTGGGCCCGGGCCGGGAGCGGGCCGCCCCTGGTGCGCGCGGCGAACTGGCTGACGCACCTGCGTTACGACCTGGAGAGTCCGGTCTGGCGACACTGGATCGAGTTCCTCGCCGGACATTTCGATTTCGTGCGCTACGACGAGCGCGGCTGCGGCCTGTCCGACCGCGTGGTGGAGCGGATGTCGCCGGAGAGCTGGCTGGTCGACCTCGAATCCGTGATCGAGGCGGCGCGCATCGATCGGCCCCTGATCCTGCTCGGCGTCTCGCAGGGCTCGGTGGCGGCGATCCAGTACGCGATCCGCCATCCACAGCGGGTCTCGCACCTGGTGCTGTACGGCGGCTACACCGAAGGCTGGGCGCGGCGCGACGGTGCGGACGCGGCGCGCCAGCGCGCCGTGCTGGAGATGGTGCGGGCGGGCTGGGGCAGCAGCAATCCGGTGTTCCGCCAGGCCTTCACCGCGCGTTTCCTGCCCGAGGGCACGCACGAGCAGATCGACTGGTTCAACGCGCTCTGCCGCGAGTCGGTGGCGCCGGACATGGCGGCGCGCCTGCTCGAAGGACGCGCCAGCGTGGCGATCGGCGAGCTGCTGGGGCTGGTGCGGGTGCCGACCCTGGTGCTGCACGCGCGCGGCGACGAGGTGGTGCCGATCTCCGAGGGCCGCCGCCTGGCGGCGGGCATCGCCGGCGCGGAGTTCGTCGAGCTCGACTCGGTCAACCATGTGCTGCTCGCGCACGAACCGGCCTGGCGGGCGTTCCAGCAGGCGGTGCTGCAGTTCACCGGCCTGCAGGGCAGCGAGTCGGTGGCCGGCGCCGCCGCGCTCACCCGGCGCGAGCGGCAGATCCTCGGCCTGCTGCGCGAGGGCCTGGACAACGCCTCGATCGGGCAGCGCCTGCACTTGAGCGAGAAGACCGTGCGCAACCACCTGTCCAGCGTCTACCGCAAGCTGGGCGTGAGCAACCGCACCCAGGCGGCGCTGCGCGCGGGCGCGTGAGCGGCGCTCGCCGCGACCGGGACGAATGTCCCAGGCGGCGACGCGATCCCGGCCTGGCCGGGACACTCGACTCATGGCGCCCTGGCCCCGGCCTGCCTAGCGTGGGCGTGTCTCCCGACGGGGCTTTCACCATGCTGCGCGCCTTGATCCTGCTTTTTGGCCTGCTGGCCTACGGCGTCTTCTTCGCCACGTTCCTTTACCTCATCGCCTTCGTCGGCAACCTGCAGACGACGGCGCTGACGCAGTGGTTGCCCTGGCTGCCGGCGCTGGTGCCGCACTCGCTCGACGCCGGGCGCGCGGCCGAACCACCGGCGCTCTCGGTCGCGCTGAACCTGGGCCTGATCCTGCTGTTCGGGCTGCAGCACAGCGTGATGGCGCGGCTCGGCTTCAAGGCCTGGCTGAAGCGGCACTTGCCGGCCGCGGCCGAACGCAGCGTCTACGTGCTGCTCGCCAGCCTGGTGCTCATCCTGCTGTTCTGGCAGTGGCGGCCGATGCCCGCCACGCTGTGGGCGGCGGAATCGGCGGCCGGCCAGGCCCTGGGCTGGAGCGTGTTCGCCCTCGGTTTTTGCATCGTGCTGCTCTCCACCTTCCTGATCGACCACTTCGACCTGTTCGGCCTGCGCCAGGTCTGGCGCGCGTTCCGCGCGCGCGAGGCGGCGGCGCATCGGTTCGTGACCCCGCTGTTCTACCGCTGGGTGCGACACCCGATCTACCTCGGCTTCATCCTCGCCTTCTGGGGCGGGCCGAGCATGAGCCAGGGACACTTGCTGTTCGCAGCGGCGATGAGCGCCTACATCCTGATCGCGATCCGCTTCGAGGAGCGCGACCTGGTGCGCCAGCTCGGCGAGCGCTACCGGCGCTACCGCGAGGAGGTGCCGATGCTGCTGCCGTTCGGGCGGCGGCGGTCGGCCTCCGGCGCGGCGGCGCGCACCGACGCAGGCTGATCCGGGCCGGCCCTGCGCGGGTGTCGAAGGCGCTGCCGCCTCGTGGCCCCGATGGTAGGCCCTGGGGACGCGCATCCGTGGCCGCGGGGAGAAGAGGTCAGCAGCGCGTGCGCAGCGACTCGCGTGCGCGCTCCTGCGCGGCGGGGCTGTCGGCCTGTTTGGCCTGCGCGTGGGCCCAGGCCTTGGCGATGCTGTCGGCCGCGATCGGGGTCTTGCAGGCGGTGTCGCCGTGGTCGACCTCGACCGTGCCGATGCGCCCGGCGGCGGCGGTGGCCCGTGCGCGCAGGGACGGGTTGCGGCAGCCGATGGCGATCACGGCCTCGTTCATGGCCTCGCGCACCGCGTTGGGCGCGGCGTGGATGCCGCGCTCGATGCTCGCCAGGTGCGCATCGAACCAGGCGTCTTCCAGCGTCTCGTCGATCATCGCCAGCGCCGCCACCAGCTTCCAGCCGCTGGTCTGCTGGTGCAGGTCGGCGCTGCCCAGCCAGCGCAGGACGCAGGACCGGCCGTGCGGTCCCTCGGCGGCCAGGCGCGCGACGTAGCCGCTGCACATCCGCGCACTCTGGTCGCAGGCCCACTGGTCGAGGCGGTCCTCCTCCATGCGCGCCGGATCGACCACCTTCAGCGCCAGGTTGCGCGCGTCGAAATTGCCGGTGTCCCACAGCGCCAGGGCCAGCGCGTGGTCGACCTTGATGCGCTTGTAGAGCGCCTTGAGGGTGGCGAAGCTGACCCCGAACATCGGCTGCACCACGCCGTGGCGGGCGTACGTGCGGCGGGTCTGTTCGCTGCCGGCCGCCTCCAGCGCCTGCATGACCGCGTCGAGCGACAGCCGCTCGGCGGCGGCGCGCGGCGGTTTCTTGCGGGTGGGTGTGGTCACTGGCGCGGCTCCGCGGGTGGCATGACGCAAGCATGCCGCCGCGCGGGCGCGATTCCCAGCGCGGGGCGCCGCGCCGCCGCCAACTGGCTCAAGGTTCGAGCAGGCCCAGGCGCGTGGCTTCCAGCGCGGCTTCGGCGCGGTTGCCGACGCTGAGCTTGCGGTAGATCTCCTTGACGTAGTCCGCCGCGGTGTGGCGCGAGATGCCCAGCAGCTCGCCGACTTCGGCGATGGTCAGGCCCTTGGCGATCAGGCGCAGCACCTCGGTCTCGCGCGGGGTGAGCTGGGAGGGCTGCGCCGCCGGCGCCGGCTGGAAATGCTGCAGCAGGCGGCGCGCGATGCTGGGCGAGAGCGGCGGCTGGCCGGAGACGATGCCGGTCAGCATCGCGGCCAGGGCCTCGGCCGGCTGGTCCTTGAGCACGTAGCCGGTGGCGCCGGCGCGCAGGGCGGGAAAGAGGTGGGCATCGTCGTCGAACACGGTGGCGACCACGCAGGCGGTACCGCGCGGGGCCAGGCGTTCGATCAGGCGCAGGCCGGAGCCATCCGGCAGGCCGAGGTCGATGAGGGCCAGCGGCGGCGCCGGATCGCAGCAGGCGTAGGCCTCGCCCAGGCTGCCGGCCAGCGCCAGGCCGATGTCGGGAAAAGCCAGGCGCAGGGCGCGCGAGAGCCAGTCGCGGCTCGGCGCCAGATCGTCCACCACCAGGGCGTGGGCAGGCGGGTTCATGCCGTCGCGCCCGCGTCGAGGCGGGCTTCGAGCAGCACCTTGGTGCCGCCCTCGGTGCCGGTCACCCAGGCGATGTCGCCTTCGAGCCGGGCCGCGCGCGCCTGCATCGAACGGCGTCCGCTGCCCTCGCCGCTGGCGGCATCGAACTGGCCGTCGTCGGTCAGCTCCAGGCGCAGGCGGTCGCCGCCCAGCGCGACGCGCACGCGCAGCGCCCGGGCGCGCGCATGGCGGATGGCGTTGCTGATCGCCTCGCGCACGATGCGGTAGAGGTGCAGGGCGCGCTCGGGCGGCAGCGCCACGTCGGGCAGGTCATCGGCCTGCTCCCAGCGCAGCGCGATGCCGGCCGCGCCAAGGCGCTGCTGGGCCTCGCGCCGGATGTCGGCGAGCGAATCGAGCAGGGTGCCGGTGGCGCCGCGCGAGCGTGTGACCACGTCGCGCAGGTCCTGCAGCAGGGCGCGGGCGCGGTCGGCCTGCGCCGGCGACTCGGCCTCGTACACCCACTGCAGCAGCTTGGCGCCGAGATCGTCGTGCAGGTCGTCGAAGATGCGGTTACGTTCCTCGGCCGCGGCCTGCTCGAGCAGGCGCCGAAGGCGCGCTTCGTCGCTGCGCAGGTGCGCGCTGCGCTCGCGGCGCAGGCGGCGCTGAAGGGCGAAGGCGAGGCCGGCCAGGGCGGCGCAGGCGGCCAGCAGCAGGAGCTCGAGCGGCGTCATGTGGCCGAATCCTGCCACAGCGCACGCGATGCGGGTGCGATGAGCGGCGCAGGCCTGGTGCCCGCCGCGCGCGGAACACCGCTGCAGGCCTCGGCTGCGAAGGCCGCGTCGAGGATCCCTCGCGCGCGGACCTTTGCCGCTGGATCAGTGGATCGGCAACGCCTCGAAGCTGTCGCAGAAGATGCCCTGCAGCGGATCGCTGCGGCAGGCCACGCCGGCGTCGAAGCGCAGTTCGACGCAGTCGGGTCGCACCGGATCGGCGCTGCAGGCCTGCAGCAGTTCGGCGTCGCCCAGCGCGCCGGTCCCGACCGCGAAGCGGGCGAGGTTGTCGAGCCGCGCGCTGTGGCTGCGATCGCCGCGGATCAGGAGATCGAGCCGGCGCGAGGCGCTCTGGCTGGCCGGCATGCCGTTCTGCACGCAGACCACCCGTTGCCCGCTCTCGACGCTGCCCGAGGCGCTGCAGGCGTTGGAGGTGGCGGTCGAACTGGCGCCTACGTAGGCAAAGCCCGCGGGCAGGTCCACCGCCACGCGCACCTGGCTGGCCGGGGCGTCGCCTGCGTTGCGGTAGTCGACGCGCAGCACCTCGTCCTCGTCCAGCAGCAGGTAGGGCGAGGGCGCCACCGCATCGGTGAACTCCATGCGCGGCGCGGGTGCCTGGACCAGGCCGAACTCGAGCACGGCGCAGGTCGGGCGGTCCGGATTGGTCGCGCAGTCCTCGGGCCGCGGCTGGGCCGAGTTGCCCACGCTGGCGATCACCTGCACCGGACCGGGCAGCTGCAGCGGCGCGAGCGGGCGCACCACGAGGTTGAAGTTGGAGGTGCGGGCGCGGCCATCGGCGAAGAAACTGTAGAAGGGATAGGTGCAGAGCACGCGCTGGCCGGCGCCGCGCGGGGTGGCCGCGCAGGTCATGGCGGTGGGGAACACGATGTGCTGCGAGCCGTGGAATTCCAGGCCCTCGGGCAGGTCGATCGCGATCTCGTTCTCGTACAGCGAGTCGAAGCCGGTGATGCGGTGCGCGACGCGGATGTTGCCGTCCTCGCCGAAGGTGAGCGCGCCGCCGGTCACGCTGAGGCTGTCGAGCGCGATCGACGAGGTGTAGACGGTGGAGGTCGTGACCACGCAGCCGGTGTTGCCGTTGATCGCCACGCAGGTAGGCTCGTCCGGCAGCGGGAAGGCCGCGTAGTCGAGGGTGACGCGGGAAGTGGCGGTGCTTGCGTTGAACTGCGCCGCAGTGCCCGTATCGAGGCCCAGTACCAGGATCGCGTCGGTGCCGGTGATCTGGCTGGTGAGCAGGCATTCGATCAGCATCGGCGACTCGCCGCCGCCGCTGGACGTGCAGCTGCTGCCGCCCGGCAGGCTGAGCGGGTGAATGCCGAGGAAACCCGGCGGCAGCTCGGCGCGCAGGGTGTAGGGCGGTTCCGGCGCGGGATTGCTTTGCCGGCCGATCGTCACGTGCAGACGCACCGAGCCGAAGCCGGCGTTGCCGCGGGTCTGGGTGTACATCACCCTGGGCGGGTTCGAGTTGCCGTCCCAGGTGCTGAACAGGGTGCGCATGTAAAGCGGGCTCTGCGCCGCCAGCGGGGCGGCGGCGAGCACCAGCACCAGCGACAGCGCGCTGCGCAGGAACAGAGGCATGGCGGACTCCCGGTTCGGCATCGGCCGGGAGTGTGGCTCGCTCCTGCGCGCCTGCCATCCCCGCGTTCGGGGGGGCAGGCGTCGGAATCGTGCGATCAGCGCTCGATCAGCACGCGCGCCAGCACGTAGGCGATCTCCTGCACCTCGGCCCGCGCCACGCCGGTGCCCGAGTTGCTCATCACCGCGACGCTCAGATCGTGCTCGGGCAGCAGCATCAGGAAGGCCGCCGCGCCGGGCTGCGTGCCGCCGTGGTGGATGATGAGGGTGGGGCGGTCCTCGCCCAGCAGGCGCACCGAGGGGCCGCTGCGCCAGCCGAGCGAGTAGTTCTCCGGGTTCATGCTGCCGTCGGCCAGCGCCAGCGGGGTGAGCAGGTCCCGTTTGCCGGCTTCGGAGAGCAGCGCATCGCCGAGCAGGGCCGAGCCTAGGCGCACCAGGTCGCTGGGCGTCGCGACCAGGCCGCCGCCTGCGATCTTGTAGCTGGAATCGATCGGATAGGCGGCGGTGTAGCGGCCGCCGTGGGCCTGGTAGAAGGCCACGCGCCCGGGCATCGGCTCGGCGCCATCGACCGCGGTGTCGCGCATGCCGAGCGGCGCCAGCAGTTGCTCGGACAGCACCGTGTCGAAGGTCTTGCCCGAGGCGCCTTCCATCAGCCGCGCCAGCAGCGAGTATCCGAAGGTGCTGTAGAGGAAGCCGGCGCGCGGCGCGAACGCCGGCTCGTCTTCGACGAACATCGACAGGCCCTCGGCGACGGAGGCGTAGCGCCGGGTGGAGAAGGCTTCGTGCCAGCCCCACCACCAGGCCGGGATGCGCGCGTAGTGGCGGATGCCGGCCTGGTGCGAGGCGAGCTGGCGCGCCGTCAGCGGCTGCAGCGCCGGCGGCAGGTCGGGCACGTAGCGCGAGATCGGCGCGTCGAGGTCGACCAGGCCGGCCTCCTGCAGGCGCAGCAGCGCGGTCGCGGTGACCGGCTTGGCCACGCTGCCGGTGCGGTAGCGCGCGTCGACCCGCGCCGGCACGCCGTTCTCGATGTCGGCCCAGCCGGTGGCGCCGGCCCAGAGCAGACCCTGCGCGCGGCCAATCGCGGCCGACAGCGAGGGCAGGCCGCTGCGCTCGCGCTCTGCGCGCAGCGCGGTGCGCAGCGCATCGGCCAGGGCCGGATCGAGCTGCGCCGATGGGCGCTGCTCGTCCGGTTCGGCCGGCAGCGGTGGAATCGGGGTGTCGGGCCAGGACCAGATCGCGTGGAAGGCCAGGTTCGGGCCGAACAGCAGGGCCAGGACGATCAGCGCGTTGCGCGCGTGGCGCAGCAGTCGGCGTCGCCAGGAGGGTGCTGGGGCGGTTGCGTGGGTCACGGGGGCAGGCGGGTCCGGGTCGGTGGTCAGCGACTCTAGCGGACGAGCGGACCGGATGCAGGGCCAGAAGTCACTTCCTCGCGCCGCAGCCTTACGGCGCCGCGCATCGGGTCCGGCGCGACGGCGGAATCGCGAGCGAGTGCCGAAACGGTGCCCCGTTGCCGTGCGTTGCGACCTGTCACGCCCGGACGCGCCAGGCAGCGCGGTCGTTCTGCGCGCAGTCCTGTAACCTGAGGTCCGATCCGGACCGGAGTGCGCCCCATGCCATCTCGTCGTCCACAACGCGCGATCCCGGTCGCCAGGTTCGCACTGCTGGCGGCCCTGTTCGCCACGCAGGTTGGCCTGGCAAACGGACCACCGGCCGATCCGCGCGTCGATGCCCTGATCGCCGAGCTGGGTCTTCAGACGGCGGCCACCGCCTCGCGCGATCTGCCCGGCTGGCGCGCCCCCGAACGCGTGGTGGTGGCGCGCGCGACGCCGGAGGTGCTGGAGCGGCTGCGCGCGGCGGCGCCCGGTGTGGAAGTCATCGCCGCGGCCGCCGATGCCGACGCGCGCGCGGCGCAGCTCGCCGCGGCGCAGGTCGCGATCGGGCTGTGCGACGCCGAAACCCTGGCGGCGGCTCCGCGGCTGCACTGGATCCAGACCTGGTGGGTCGGGGTGGAAGACTGCGTGAGCCTGCCCGGACTGCAGGCGCGGTCGATCCTGCTGAGCAACATGCAGCGCACCAGCGCCGTGCCGATCGCCGAGCACGCGGTGGCGATGCTGATGGCGCTGGCGCGGGGCTTGCCGGCCTATGGCGTGCACCAGCAGGCGGGCCGCTGGGCCCCGGACGATCCCGCCATCAAGGCGCGCGAGCTACAGGGCTCCACCCTGCTGGTCGTGGGCCTCGGCGGCATCGGCACCGAGGTGGCGCGACGCGCGCACGGCCTCGGCATGCGCGTCATCGCCACCCGCAACAGCAGCCGGGAAGGACCGGCGTTCGTCGCCAGGGTCGGGCTTGCCGACGAGCTGCACGCGCTCGCGGCGGAGGCCGACTTCATCGTCAACGCGGTGCCGCTGACGCCGGCCACGACCGGGCTGTTCGACGCGCGCTTCTTTGCCGCGACGAAGCGCGGCGCGGTGTTCGTCAACGTGGCGCGCGGCGCCAGCGTGGTGACCGACGACCTGATGACGGCACTGCGCGAGGGGCAGCTGGCCGGTGCCGGGCTGGATGTCACCGAGCCTGAGCCATTGCCCGCCGAGCATCCGCTGTGGTCCATGCCGAACGTGCTGATCACGCCGCACGTGGCGGCCGACTCCGACGCCCAGCGCGAGCGCTACCTCCTGGTGGCTGCCGAGAACCTGCGCCGTTACGCCGCCGGCGAGCCACTGCTGAACGTCGTGGACATCGCGCGCGGGTACTGAGGACGGGCGGCGCGAACCGGCGATCGCCGCGCGCGATGAGGCCGCGCCTCTGGCGCTTGCCGAAAGGGTGGTCGAAACAGGTACTCTGCCCCCGGATTTTGCGTGCGGAGTAAACCCCTTGAAGACGAACGCTTCGGTCGCCGCCTGGCTGTCGCTGCCGGCCCTGCTGCTGTCCGGCGCGCTGGCGCTGGCGAATACGGTCACCGATGTCAGCCTGATGGCTGGCCTCAAGGCGCGCAGCATCGGCCCGGCCGGCATGAGCGGGCGGGTCGCGGCGATCGACGTCTCGCCGCACGACACCAATGTGATCTACGTCGGCGCCTCCACCGGCGGGGTGTGGAAGTCGGTCAACGGCGGCTCGCACTGGGAGCCGGTGTTCGACGACCAGGACGTGCACGCCATCGGCGCGCTGGCGGTGTCGCCGCTGAATCCCAACCTGGTCTGGGTCGGCACCGGCGAGGGCAACGTGCGCAACTCGGTCTCGGTCGGGCGCGGGGTCTACCGCTCGCTCGACGCCGGCAAGACCTGGCAGCACATGGGCCTGGGCAAGACCGAGCGCATCCACCGCATCCTGCCGCACCCGCGCGATCCGGACACCGTCTACGTCGCCGCCATGGGCCAGGCCTGGGGCGAGAACGAGGAGCGCGGCGTCTACCGCACCCGCGACGGCGGCAAGAGCTGGCAGCGCATCCTGCACGTCGACGCGCGAACGGGCGCGGCCGAGCTGGTGATGGATCCGACCAATCCCGACAAGCTCTTCGCCAACCTCTGGGAGTACCGGCGCTGGCCCTGGTTGTTCAAGTCCGGCGGCCCCGGCAGCGGCCTGTACATGACCGTGGACGGCGGCGACACCTGGCGCCGGGCCACCGAGAAGGACGGACTGCCCAAGGGCGAGCTTGGCCGCATGGGCATCGCCATCGCGCCGAGCGACCCGCGCATCGTCTACGCCCTGGTCGAGGCCAAGGACAGCGCCCTGCTGCGCTCGACCGACGGCGGCTACCGCTGGGAGACGGTGAACAAGGACATCAACGTCAACGGCCGGCCCTTCTACTACGCCGACCTGCGCGTCGATCCGGAACGGCCCGACCGCCTCTACCGCCTGGCCACCTTCGCCGATGTCTCCGACGACGGCGGCAAGAGCTTCAGCACGCTGATCGGGCTGCAGCACCTGCACCCCGACCACCACGCGCTCTGGATCAATCCGCGCAACGGCGCGCACATGATCAACGGCAACGACGGCGGCATCGGCATCAGCTACGACCGCGGCGAGAGCTGGCGCTTCGTGACCAACCTGCCGCTGGCGCAGTTCTACCACGTGCGCTACGACCTGGAGACGCCCTACAACCTCTACGGCGGGCTGCAGGACAACGGTTCCTGGCGCGGGCCCTCCTCGATCTGGGAACAGGGCCCGATCCGCAATTCGCACTGGACCGAGGTCGGCTTTGGCGATGGCTTCGACACCTCGCCCGATCCGGAGAACGCGCGCCGCGGCTACGCCATGAGCCAGGATGGGTTCCTGCTGCGCTGGGACCTCGACACCGGCGAGCGCCGCATGATCCGCCCGGCCGCGCCGGACCCCGACACCCGCCTGCGCTTCAACTGGAACGCGGGCTTCGCGCAGGATCCCTTCGAGCCCGGCACGATCTACTTCGGCAGCCAGTTCGTGCACCGCTCGACCGACCGCGGCGAGTCCTGGACCCTGATCAGCCCGGATCTCACCAGCAACGATCCCGACAAGCAGAAGAGCCACGAGAGCGGCGGCCTGACGCCCGATGTGACGGCCGCGGAGAACCACACCACCATCGTCAGCATCGAGCCGAGCGCGCTGGAGCCGGGCGTGCTCTGGGTCGGAACCGACGACGGTCGGGTCCAGGTCACGCGCGACGGCGGCCAGAGCTGGAGTCGCATCGATGCCGGCGCCAAGGGCGTGCCGGCCGACACCTGGGTACCGCACATCAGCCTCTCGCCGCACCGCAAGGGCACCGCCTTCGTGGTGTTCGACAACCACCGCCGCGGCGACTGGACGCCCTATGTGTTCCGCGTCGACGACTACGGCAAGCGCTGGACCTCGCTCTCGACCAAGGACATCGATGGCTATGCCCTGGTGCTGCAGCAGGACCCGGTCGAGCCGGACCTGCTCTTCCTCGGCACCGAGTTCGGCCTGTACGTCTCCTTCGACGCCGGCAAGCGCTGGCAGAAGTGGCGGCATGGCGTGCCGACGGCCTCGGTCATGGACCTCGCGGTGCATCCGCGCGAGCACGACCTGATCGTCGCCACGCACGGGCGCTCGCTCTACGTGCTGGACGACATCCGCCCGCTGCGCGAGCTGGCGCGCCTGGGTGGGGATACCGCGCTGCACCTGTTCGCGATCGCGCCGAGCATCCAGTACCAGGTCAAGCAGAACATGATCGACAGCATCAACGCGCAGTCGGTCTTCAGGGGCGAGAACCGCCCCTACGGCGCCCTGATCAGCTTCTGGCTCGATGCCGCGCACCTGCCGCATCCGGACCCGGAGGTCGAGCGGCTGCGCGCGCAGCCGGCGCCGAAGAAGGACGAGAAACCCGCACCGACCAAGGCGGTGCTGGAGATCCGCGACACCGACGGCGCGCTGGTGCGACGCCTGGAGGTGGACGCCACGCGTGGCCTGAACCGCGTGGCCTGGAACCTGACCCGCACCGCCGTACGCTCGCCGCTGCCGCCCAGCCCCTGGGGCGATGCCCACGGCGCGCCGGTGGTGCCGGGCGAGTACGCGGTGAGCCTGGTCTTCGCCGAGCAGCGATCCACGCAGACCTTGCGCGTGCTGCCCGATCCGCGCCTGGGGCTGAGCGAGGCCGACTACGCGGCCAAGGCCGCGAGCTGGGCCGAACTGGGCCGGGTGCAGGAGGCGATCACCGATGCGGTGCGGCAGATCCAGGACATCCGCAGCGACCTGGACCGGGTTGCCGGTCTGGCCAAGGCGCATGTCGACCGCCGCAAGGAGCGCGACCCGACGCTGGAGATCGACGACGAGGACCGCCACCAGGCCCTGATCAAGGCCATCGACGCCTTCAAGGAAAAGTTGCGCGAGGTCGAGAAGCAGGTCTGGCAGCCGCCCGAGGTCACCAAGGGCTATGTCGCCGACCGCGACGCGCAGGCCATGCTCGGCATCGCGGAGTGGTTCTACGGGTCCAGCTTCTGGCCCGTGACCAGCACCCAGGCGGCCTACCTGCGCGCGGCGGAAGCGCGCACGCGCGAGGCGCTGGGCGCGCTGCAGACGCTGCTCGATGCCGAGCTGCCGGGGCTGCGGGAACGGTCGCAGGCGCTGGAGCTGGTGATGCAGCCGACGCCGCCGGCCGCCCGGCTGTA